>JANXWR010000262.1 GCA_025351025.1 Burkholderiales bacterium
CCTGTCGATGTGGCTCGGCCTGCCGGTGCTGTGGGCGCTGCTGCGCCTGCGCCGCGTGCCCTTCCGCATCGCCCGCGCCGACTGGCCCGAGCTGGCCAAGCTCTCGCTCACGAACATGATCGTCTGGCACCTGATCGCGATCCTGGCGGTGCAGGCGCTGTCGTCTGGACGCGCCGCAACCCTCGGCTACACCATGCCGATCTTTTCCGCGCTCTGGGGCGTCGCGCTGTTCGGCGAGCGGCTCAGGCCGCGCCACGTCGCCGGCATCGTCGCCGCCGGCGCCGGCGTCGCCCTCCTGCTCTGGCACGAGCTCGGCACGATCTCGGGCCGGCCGCTGGCGGCGTTCGGCATGCTGTTCGCGGCCTTCGTCTGGGCGCTCGGCAC
This sequence comes from Burkholderiales bacterium, assembly GCA_025351025.1. Classification (GTDB taxonomy): domain Bacteria; phylum Pseudomonadota; class Gammaproteobacteria; order Burkholderiales; family Burkholderiaceae_C; genus Schlegelella_A. Next base: position 385 of record JANXWR010000262.1, read on the forward strand.
GCAACAGATGCGGCGCACGACGATCGCCGCGCCGACGCTGGCCATCGTCTTCTGGATGACGCTGGCGAGCACCCTGGTCATGACGGTGGCGACAGTCACCTTCGAGCGCGACCACTGGGTCGCGCCGGGCACCGCGACGATGGGTGCGATCGCCTACAACGCGCTGCTCATCTTCGGCTTCGCCCAGGCGATCTGGCTGATCATGGCCAGGAACCTGCCGCCGATCGCCTCGAGCATGTCGGTGATGCTGATCCCGGTGCTCGGCACGGTCTCGGGCGCCTGGTGGCTGCATGAGCGGCTCCACTGGCAGGACGGCGCCGCGATCGTTCTGGTGCTGGTGGCGATCGCCTCGGTGATGCTGCCGGCGCGGCGCGCTCAGGTGCTCGTCGAGCCGGCGTAGGGATCGGCGTAGCCGAGGCCGACGACGATCCGGCTCTCGCGCGCCTCCATCGCCTCGGCCTGGGCCTCGACCTCGTGGTCGAAGCCCTGCGCATGCAAGGCCCCGTGCACGAGCAGGTGCGCGTAGTGCGCCTCGAGCGCGACGCCTTGCTCGCGCGCCTCGCGCTCGACGACGGGCGCGCAGACAACGATGTCGGCGACGACGACCGGTGCCCGCTCGTAGTCGAAGGTCAGCACGTTGGTGGCGTAGTCCTTGCCACGAAAGTCGCGGTTGAGGGCGCGCCCGTCCTCTTCGCCGACGACGCGCACCGTGAGCTGCGCCGGTGCCGCCAGCGCCGCACGCAACCAGCGCGCGACGCGATGCCGGGGCAGGACGCGTCGCGCGCGGGCGTCGGCGATCTGCAGCGCCAGCGTCAGCTGCTCGCGCGGCAGCATCGGCTCAGCGCCTGTCCTTGTCCGCGCGTCCATAGGCCTCGACGATCCTCGCCACGAGCGGATGACGCACCACGTCGGCCGACGTGAAGTGGGTGGTGACGATGCCCTCGACCTTGCGCAGGATGCGCTCGGCTTCGACGAGACCCGAGTCGGTGCCCTTGGGCAGGTCGATCTGGCTGACGTCGCCGGTGACCACCGCCTTCGAGCCGAAGCCGATGCGCGTCAGGAACATCTTCATCTGCTCGGGCGTCGTGTTCTGCGCCTCGTCGAGGATGACGAAGGCGTGGCTCAACGTGCGGCCACGCATGAAGGCAAGCGGCGCGACCTCGAGCGTCGCCTTCTCGAACGCCTTGCTCACGCGATCGATTCCCATCAGCTCGTAGAGCGCGTCGTAGAGCGGGCGCAGATACGGGTCGACCTTCTGCGCCAGGTCGCCGGGCAGGAAGCCGAGCCGCTCGCCGGCCTCGACCGCCGGCCGCGTCAGGATGATGCGCTGCACGGCGTTGCGCTCGAGCGCGTCGACGGCACAGGCCACCGCGAGATAGGTCTTGCCGGTGCCGGCCGGGCCAATGCCGAAGGTGATGTCGTGGCCGAGGATGTTCTTCAGGTACGCGACCTGGTTCGGCGTGCGCCCGGCGAGGTCGCTGCGTCGCGTGCGCAGCCGCAGGTCGGGGCCGGTCTCGGCGGGGTCCGGTGACACGTTCGCGACGCGTGGCCCGGCCTCGCTGCGTGCGCCGTCGTCAGACATCGCCTCGAGGATCGCCAGCTCGAGCTCTTCGGCGCCGATCGGCCGCGCCGCGCGTCCGTAAAGCTGCTGCAGCAGCGCCACCGCGCGTTCGGCGTTGCCCTTCGTCCCCTCGACGCGGAACGATTCGTTGCGACGCTGCAGCTTCACGTCGAAGGCCGACGCCAGCGTGCGCAGGTTCTCGTCGAAGCTGCCGGCTAGGTTGGCAAGGCGAGCGTTGTCCGGCGGGATGAAGGCGTGGCGAAGGATCAAGACTGCATTGTCGCCAAACGTCGCGACGCCTGTCATCCTGAGCGAAAGCGAAGGATCTCGTCGTCGCGGGCATCGAGATCCTTCGCTTTCGCTCAGGATGACCAGAGCGGGCCACGATAATCGGGGCCATGATCGGACGACTCGTCGGCACCATCGCGGAAAAATCGCCACCGCAATTGCTCGTCGACGTGGGCGGCGTCGGCTACGAGGTCGACGTGCCGATGTCGAGCTTCTACAACCTGCCGGGGCTCGGCGAGAAGGTGACGCTGCTCACGCACTTCGTCGTCCGCGAAGACGCGCAGGTGCTGTTCGGCTTTCTCACGCACGGCGAGCGGGCCACGTTTCGCCTCCTCGTCAAGATCTCCGGCGTCGGGCCGCGCACCGCGCTCTCGATTCTTTCCGGCCTCTCGGTCGACGAGCTGGCGCAGGCGGTGGCGATGCAGGAAAGCGGCCGCCTGATCAAGGTGCCGGGCATCGGCAAGAAGACCGCCGAGCGGCTGCTGCTCGAGCTGAAGGGCAAGCTCGGCGACGTCGTCGCGGCGCCAGCCAGCGTCGCCTCGACGGCGCAGGCCGACATCCTGCAGGCGCTCGTCGCGCTCGGCTACAGCGACCGCGAGGCGGCGGCGACCTTGAAGACGCTGCCCGCCGACGTCGAAGTGTCGGCCGGCATCAAGCTCGCCCTGCGCGCACTGGCGAAGTAGCTTGCCGCCGCGGCGGCGCACCCGCCGTCAGTGCATGTGCATGGCGGCCGACCCTGCATCCGCGCGCGGCGTCTGCACGACGACCTTGACCTCGACCTTGCCGGCGTGCTCGAAGGTCAGCGTCATCGGAAAGGTCGCGCCCTCTTTCAAGGGTTGGCGCAGGCCGATCAGCATGAGGTGAAAACCCATGCCGGGCCGCATCTTGATCGACGCCTTGGGCGCCAGTGCGATCGCATCGACTTCGCGCATGCGCATCACGCCCTGCGGGTCCATGCCCATGTTGTGCAGCTCGACGCTGGCCGCAGCCGGCGTGCTGCCGCGAAGCAGCCGGTCGGGCTTGTCGCCGGTGTTTTCGAGCGTCGCGAAGTAGGCCGCGCTGTTGCTCGAGCCGGCCAGCGAGGGCGTGGCGAAGGCGTGCACGATGCGGACGTCGCCGACGCTCGAGTCGTGGGCGACGGCGAAAGCGGAAAGCGCGGCGAGCGGGATCGCCAGGGTGCAGCGGCGCAGCAGGCGCCAGGAGCGGTCGAGGATCATGGGAGCGTCGAGTGTGTGGGTTCAAGGCCCTCGATAATGCGCCATGTCGATCCAGACCGATGACTTCGCGACGCCGCCGCCCGGCGGCTCGCTGCGCGTCGTCGGCGCCACGCCGGCCTCGCCGAACGAAGAGGCGATCGAGCGGGCGCTGCGGCCCAAAGGTCTGGCCGAATACATCGGCCAGACCAAAGCACGCGAGCAGCTCGAGATCTTCATCGGCGCAGCGAAGATGCGCAGCGAGGCGATGGACCACGTGCTGCTGTTCGGCCCACCCGGGCTCGGCAAGACCACGCTCAGCCACATCATCGCCACCGAGCTCGGCGTCAACCTGCGCTCGACCTCGGGGCCGGTGCTCGAAAAGCCCAAGGACCTGGCCGCGATCCTCACCAACCTCGAGAAGAACGACGTCCTTATCATCGACGAGATCCATCGCCTCTCGCCGATCGTCGAAGAGATCCTCTACCCGGCGCTCGAGGATTACCAGATCGACATCATGATCGGCGAGGGCCCGGCGGCGCGCTCGATCAAGCTCGAGCTGCAGCCCTTCACGCTGGTCGGCGCGACGACGCGTGCCGGCATGCTCACCAACCCGCTGCGCGACCGCTTCGGCATCGTCGCCCGGCTCGAGTTCTATTCGGCCGAGGAGCTGGCGACGATCGTGCGCCGCTCGGCCCGCTTGCTCAAGGTCGAGCTCGACGACGAAGGCGGCTACGAGATCGCGCGCCGCTCGCGCGGCACGCCGCGCGTCGCCAACCGGCTGCTGCGCCGGGTGCGCGACTACGCCGATGTCAAGGGCACGGGCCAGATCACCAGGCCGCTCGCCGACCTGGCGCTGGCCATGCTCGACGTCGACCCGCATGGCCTCGACGTGATGGACAGGAAGCTTCTCGAGGCCGTCATCCACCGCTTCGACGGCGGCCCGGTCGGCCTCGACAACGTCGCCGCGGCGATCGGCGAAGAGCGCGACACGATCGAGGACGTCATCGAGCCCTTCCTCATTCAGCAAGGCTTCCTGCAGAGAACGCCACGCGGCCGGATCGCAACGTTGGCCGCCTACCGCCACCTCGGCGTGGCGCCACCGAAGAGCAACGGCGGTCTGTTCGAAGGAGCCTGAGGGGCGGCGCGCTTCGGCGCTGCCGTGACTCGCAAGAACTATCGTCACGCGGGCGCATCGACCGGAAAACGGCTCAGCAACTTCTCCTGCACTTTCTGCAGGTTGATGGGCTTGGTCCAATAGTTCTGACAGCCGGCTTCACGGGCCCTGCGAATCTGATCAGGTCCGGCTGCAACCTGACAGACTCCGACAGTCCCTCGGTTCCACTCGACGCAACAGTCAGCTCAGGCCCACCTTGGGGCAAGGACTCGAAAATTGCCTGCATCAGCAGCGTGTTGACGGGCTCGTCCTCGATGTAGAGAACGGTCGCCCGGCCCATCGGGGCCAAGAGCGGCGGTGCATTGCGAAAGTCGGCAAATGCCGAGTCGTCGTTGGTCGTGAGATCGGGCCGGCCATCGACGGGCAACGTGACTGTGAAGGTCGTTCCCTGGCCAAGATCGGAGGCGACGGCGATCCGTCCAGCCATCGCTCGAACCAGTTTCAGGCTGATCGAGAGTCCCAAACCGGAGCCGGTTGGCGTCGTTCGGCCGAGGTGGATGCGACCGAACGGTTCGAACAGTGAAGCCAGGTGCTCCGGCGCGATGCCGGGACCGGTGTCGCTGACTTCGCTCCGCGCCTGGTGTCTTTTCGCCGAGGAGGATCAGCGCGGCGCGCGGCGCGCTCAGACCAGGTCTTCGTTGACCAGCCGCCCGTAGCGCACCGCCGACTTGGCGCCGAAGCGCTTGGCGACCAGACTCACCTTTTCGACGTGGTCGTCCTCGGGCGAATAGACGACGAGCCAGCCGCAGCCTTCGCCGGCCAGCGTCAGGTAGCGGCGCATGAGGTTGATCTCGTAGCCGAAGCCGGCGGCGCTGCTGGCCTTGCGGATCAGTTCCTCGAGGTCGGGGAACAGCTCCTGCGACGTGTAGACAAGGACGTCCTCGGCGACGAAGCCGGCCTGCAACAGGTCTGCCCTCGCATCGGCGGCGATCGCATCGTTCGCGAAGGCAAGCACCGCGTGGCCCACCGGGTTGAGGGCACCCAGCGATGCCTGGACCTCGCCCTTCGTCATCCGCTTGCTCATGGCGCTCGATCCTTGCTGGCTGCACTCGCCGAAGTGTAGTTGGCGCGACGCTTCTGCCAGGCAAGCAGCTCGCCCACGAAGCCGCGCCGGAAGGCGACGACGCAGACGACGAAGATGACGCCGATGATGACCGTGACCCATTCGCCGACGCGGTCGGCGAGCAGGTTCTGCAGGCCGATGATGGTGAAGGCGCCGAGTACCGGGCCGGCAAACGTGCCCATGCCGCCGAGCAGCGTCATCAGCACCACCTCGCCCGAGAGCGACCAGTGCGCGTCGGACAGGCTGGCGAAGCCGAGCACCAGCGTTTTCAGCGAGCCGCCCAGGCCGGCCAGCGCCGTCGAGAGCACGAAGGCGAGCAGCTTGTAGCGGTCGACGTCGTAGCCGAGCGAGATGGCACGCGGCTCGTTTTCGCGGATCGCCTTCAGCACCTGGCCGTAGGGCGAGTGGACGATGCGGCGGATGCACAGGAAGACGGCGACGAAGACGGCGAGCACGACGAAGTACATGACCACGTCGTCCGGCACCGGGATGACGCCCAGGAGCTTGCCGTGCGGCTCGCCGGCCAGCGGCACAACGCCGAGCAGCTTGCCGCGCGGCACGCCCTGCAGGCCGTCTTCGCCGCCGGTGATGGAGCGCGCCTGCAGGAACACGAAGTAGGCCATCTCGGCGAGTGCCAGCGTCGTCATCGCGAAGTAGATGCCCTGGCGGCGGATGGCGATGAAGCCGACGACGAGGCCGAGCGCCGCCGCCGCACCGACGCCGGCGAGCACGCCGAGCTCGGGCGGCCAGCCCGCCGAGCGCACCAGCCAACCGGTGGTGTAGGCTGCGGTCGCGAAGTAGGCGGCATGGCCGAACGAGAGGAGGCCGGTGTAGCCGAGCAGCAGGTTGAAGGCGCAGGCGAAGATGGCGTAGCAGAGCGCCGTCATCACGAACACCGGATAGAGGCCGATGAAGGGCGCGGCGACGAGGAGGAGCAGCCCGGCGGCGAGGCCGAGGTGGGCGAGCCGCGAGGTGTCGGGCGCAGTCGTTTCGAGAGGCGCCGTGGCAATGGCTTCGCTCATCAAGCCTCCTTCCCGAACAACCCGGCCGGCCGGATCATGAGCACGATGGCCATGATGACGAAGACGACGATGCTCGAGGCCTCGGGATAGAAGACCTTGGTCAGGCCCTCGACCAGGCCGAGGCCGAGCCCGGTCAGGATCGAGCCGAGGATCGAGCCCATGCCGCCGATAACGACGACGGCGAAGACGACGATGATCAGGCTCGAGCCCATCAGCGGCGTCACCTGGATGATGGGTGCGGCGAGCACGCCGGCCAGGGCGGCCAGGCCGGCGCCGCCGGCATAGGTGAGCGTGACCATCAGCGGCACGTTGATGCCGAAGGCCTGCACCAGCGCCGGGTTCTCGGTGCCGGCGCGCAGCGTCGCGCCGAGGCGGGTGCGCTCGATCAGGAACCAGGTGCCGAGGCAGACCGTCAGCGAGGCGACGACGACCCAGGCGCGGTAGTTGGGCAGCACCATGAAGCCGAGGTCGGTCGAGCCGGCGAGCAGCTCGGGCTTGTCGTAGGACTGGCCCGAGACGCCGAAGTAATAGCGCAGCACGCCCTCGGCGATCAGCGCCAGGCCGAAGGTGAGGAGCAGGCCGTAGATCGGGTCGATCTTGTAGAGGTGGCGCAGAAAGAGCTTCTCGATGACGACGCCGAGCGCGCCCACCACCACCGGCGCGACGATGAGCGCCGCCCAGTAGTTGAGGCCGAGCCTGTCCATGCCGATGAAGGCGACGTAAGCACCCAGCATGTAGAGCGCGCCATGCGCGAAGTTGACGATGCCGAGCAGGCCGAAGATGACGGCCAGGCCGAGGCTCAGCATCGCG
>JANXWR010000536.1 GCA_025351025.1 Burkholderiales bacterium
AAGACGATCATCGTCAACAAGCGCTCGATGGCGGCGGGCTACGCCGGCCTCGACAACGAGCTGTTCTACATGGACAAGACGATGATGGTCTTCGGCGACGCCAAGAAGGTGGTCGAGGACATGGTCAAGGCGATCGAGTGAGCGAACCCGATCTGATCGACCAGGCGGGCAAGACCGCCGACGACCCCCGACCTTCCGCATCCTCCGCCGACGACACCGAGAGCGGCTATTCCACCGGCATCCTGCCCTGCCAGGATCTGAAGGCGCTGGTCGCGCGCAAGGACATCGTCGGCCTCGAGCCGATCGCCGAAGACCAGTTCCAGCCTGCCAGCCTCGACCTCAGGCTGGGGCCCAAGGCGTATCGCGTTCGTGCCAGCTTCTTGCCCGGCACCGGCTCGGTCAAGCAGAAGCTCGACGAGTTCGCGATGCACGAGATGGACATCACTCACGGTGCCGTTCTCGAGCGCGGCTGCGTCTACATCATTCCCCTGCTCGAGGTGCTCGATCTGCGCCACCGCACGTCGGCGATGGGCAACCCGAAGAGCTCGACCGGCCGGCTCGACATCTTCACGCGGCTCATCACCGACCACGGCACGGCCTTCGACCAGGTGCCCGAGCAGTACTCGGGGCAGCTCTTCGCCGAGGTCTCACCGCGCACCTTCAGCGTGCTGGTGCGCAAGGGCTCGCGGCTCAGCCAGCTGCGCATCCGGCGCGGCAAGCCGCCGACCAGCGACAACCTGATGCGCCGCCTCCAGCAGGAGCACCAGCTCGTCGAGGTCGTCGACGGCGAGCCCGGCGCGAGAACGCACGAAATCGTCAGCGGCGTGCCGGTCTCGGTCGATCTCGAAGGGCGGCAGTCGGGCGGCGTCATCGGCTATCGGGCGAAGAATCACTCCGGCCTGATCGACATCGACCGCATCGGCCACTACGAGGTGCGCGACTTCTGGGAGCCGGTGCTGGCGCCCCGGCGCGGCCTGATCCTCGACCCGGCCGAGTTCTACATCCTGGCCTCACGCGAAGCGGTGCGCATCCCGCCCAGCTATGCGGCGGAGATGATCGCCTACGACACCCTGGTCGGCGAGTTCCGCGTCCACTACGCTGGCTTCTTCGACCCCGGCTTCGGCCACTCGGATGCCGGCGGCGAAGGCTCGCGCGCCGTGCTCGAGGTGCGTTCGTACGAGGTCCCGTTCGTCATCGAGCACGGCCAGCTCGTCGGCCGCCTCGCCTACGAGCGGCTGACCTCGACGCCGACCATGCTCTACGGGCAGCGCGCCAACTCGTCCTACCAGGGCCAGGGCATCAAGCTGAGCAAACACTTCAAGCCTGTGCCAGCCGGCGGCGCAACGAGTCTTTGAGCGGGGCAGACGTCGAGGTATTTGTAATACAATAGCCGCGAACGTATTTTTGCGGCATCGCCATGACCCTGACTGTCCGTCTCGACACCACCCTCGAATCCGCGCTCGACAGCTATTGCGCGGAGCGCGGCGTGACGAAGAGCCTCGTCGTGCAGGAGTCGCTGGCCGCCTATCTCCTCGACGCCGCGTCGGCGAAGGCGAAGGCCAAGGCGAATTCGGCAGCTATCGGCCGCGGCAGGGCTGCGGCCCCTGTCAGCGCCAACTACAAGGCATTTGCCGATGCCGGTCTGATCGGCGCCGGCGAGCTGGGCGGCGTGTCGGCCACCAACAAGGTCGTGCGTGAGCGTGCGATGCAGAGCATTCGCCGCAAGGCGCCGTGACGAGAGGCGGAGGCATCAGGGCTGCAAAGCCGCGCGTTGCGGGGGTCTCCGCGCCTGGAGTCGGCCGAGGCGTCCTCCTGGATACCGGTCCACTGATCGCCCTGTACGCGCGAGACGACCCGAAACATGCGAGCGTCGTTTCCTGGATGACCACCTTCCAGGGCAAGCTGCATACGGTGCAACCGGTCTTGACCGAAGCGGCCTACTTTGTCCCCGTGCGCACGCGCGCGGCCATCGCCGAACTTGCGGCAAGCGGCCGTCTGAGCTTGCACCACCCCGACGCGGCCGGCTACTCGCGAATGGCCGCTCTGTTCGCGAAGTACGCCGACCAGTCTCCCGACTGGGCCGACGTAGCGCTCGTCTGGCTGGCCGAAGCCACGGGCATCTCGCGCATCGCCACGCTCGACATCGCCGACTTCAGCGTCTACCGCATCCACGGCAGGAAGCGCTTTGAGCTCGAGCTGCTTCGCTGAGTGATGCGACGGCCTGATATACGCTCGGCAACTCTCAAGGAGAACCCCGTGGCCGAAACTTGCCCATCCCGCGGACGAGGCAAATCAGTGAACGCGAGCGGCCGCCCGCGGGCCGCGATGAGGAGCCTGATCGACGCGCTTCGCGAGTTCGAGACCGGATTCCGGCTCGACCGCGAGCAGCCGCGCGCCCATCAGGCACGGCCGGCCATCGCTGCCAGGCGTCCAGCCTGACGCATGCCTACCCTCGACTGGCTCGACCGAGACGCCGCCTTCCGCATTGCCGAGCGCGTGCCGACTCGGGTGCTGGCCCGCGTGCCGCGGGCGGCGAGTTCGGCGACGCGGCCAGCGGCAACCTGCTCGTCCAGGGCGACAACCTCGACGCGCTGAAAGCGCTGCTGCCGTTCTATCGCGGCCGGGCGAAGTGCATCTTCATCGACCCGCCGTACAACAGCGCTGGCTGAGCGCGGAGTTGCAACATCCCGCGCGGAATGCGGCGCGCGACGTGATGCCAGCGCATCTGCGTGCGTTCGTGCTTGCGACCATACGTCACCTGGTACACGAGCAGCGAATTCCGCTCGAGCAACTGGCTCGCCATCAGCATGCGCTGGTGCAACGGTTGGCGCCGCGCATTGCGGAACTGCGCGACGAAGCCTCGCATGGCGCGTTCCAGCAGTTGGTGCTCGAGGGCGGATGGGAGATCGAAGCGAGCGCCACGCACTCGTTCAAATTCGATCCCCTGGTCTATCCCGTGTCGGGCAACAAGCGTTACCAGGGCAAATTCAGGTTCGCCAAACACTACTACCCGTGCAGGCGAGTCTGAAGACGGTGGTGAAGAGTGGCGCTGCGCCCTGGCCATCCAAGGTCCGTCATTGGGTACGCAATCTTGACTCCGATCCGAGCGCCGGCTTCTGGCTGCCGACCTCGTTCGGCCGCTTCTATCCCGACTTCGTGTGCGAGTTGATGGACGGAAGACTCTTCGTCGTCGAATACAAAGGCGCGCAGATCCGCGGCATGGCCAAGGAGATCGAGAAAGCCCAGGTCGGCAAGGTCTGGGCCGAGCGCAGCGGCGGCCGATGTCGGTTTGCGTTCATCTACCTGCAAGAAGGGGCCAGGAACATGGCGCGGCAGCTCGACGCGGCGCTGGCTTGACGCGCCAGCCGATCAAAACGATCGCGGCAAGCCGAGCACGTGCTCGGCCACGTAGCTGAGGATCAGGTTGGTCGAGATCGGCGCCACCTGGTAGAGCCGCGTCTCGCGGAACTTGCGCTCGACGTCGTATTCGTCGGCGAAGCCGAAGCCGCCGTGGAACTGAATGCAGGCGTTGGCCGCTTCCCAACTCGCCTTGGCGGCCAGGTACTTCGCCATGTTGGCTTCGGCGCCGCAAGCCTGCCTGGCGTCGAACAGCTCGCAGGCGCGAAAGCGCATCAGGTTGGCCGCCGTCACTTCGATATAGGCCTCCGCGATCGGGAATTGCACGCCCTGGTTCTGGCCGATCGGCCGGCCGAAGACGACGCGCTCGCCGGCGTACTTCGTCACCCGGTCGATGAACCAGAAGCCGTCGCCGATGCACTCGGCGGCGATCAGGGTGCGCTCGGCGTTGAGACCGTCGAGGATGTAGCGAAAGCCCTGGCCTTCGTTGCCGATCAGGTTGGCTTCGGGAATCTCCAGGTTCTCGAAGAACAGCTCGTTGGTCTCGTGGTTGACCATGTTGGCGATCGGCCGCACCGTCATGCCGCTCTTCTCGGCGGCGCGCAGGTCGACCATGAAGATCGACATGCCTTCGGTCTTCTTCTTCACCTCGGCGAGCGCCGTCGTGCGCGCCAGCAGGATCATCCAGTCGCTGTGCTGCACGCGCGAGATCCACACCTTCTGGCCGTTGATCACGTAGCGGTCGCCGCGCTTGACGGCGGTCGTGCGGATCTGCGTCGTGTCGGTGCCGCTGGTCGGCTCGGTCACGCCCATCGACTGCAGCCGCCATTCGCCGCTGGCGATCCTGGGCAGGTAGAACGACTTCTGCGCGTCGCTGCCATGGCGCAACAGCGTGCCCATGTTGTACATCTGGCCGTGGCAGGCGCCGGCGTTGCCGCCGCTGCGGTTGATCTCTTCCATGATCACGCTGGCCTCGGCCAGGCCGAGGCCGGCGCCGCCGTATTCCTGCGGGATCAGCGCGGCGAGCCAGCCGGCGGAGGTGAGCGTGTCGACGAATTCCACCGGGTAGGCGCGGCGTGCGTCGATGTCGCGGTGATAGGCGTCGGGAAAGGCCGCGCACAGCGCGCGCACGGCATCGCGAATCTCCTGGAAGCGGTCGGGTGTGGCGTCAATCACTGCGGATAACCATCATTTGCGCGCCCGATCCGAGTCGGACAATCGGGACCATTCTCATCCCGTTCCGACCGCACAGGAAGACAGCCCATGACCGTCGACGCCACCCGCCGCACCGCACTCGCCGCCACCGCGCTCGCCCTTGCCGCGCCGCGCGCCTTCGCCCAGGCGCCCATCGTCATCAAGTTCAGCCACGTCGTCGCCAACGACACGCCCAAGGGCAACGGCTCCGACTTCTTCGCCAAGCGCGCCGCCGAGCTGACCAAGGGCCGCGTCAAGGTCGAGGTCTACCCGAACAGCCAGCTCTACAAGGACAAGGAAGAGATGGAGGCGCTGCAGCTCGGCTCGGTGCAGATGCTTGCGCCCTCGCTTTCCAAGTTCGCGCCGCTCGGCGTCAAGGAGTTCGAGGTCTTCGACTTCCCGTACCTGTTCGACAGCTTCGACGAGCTGCACAAGGTCCAGCACGGGCCGGTGGGCAAGGGCCTGTTGGCCAAGCTCGATGCCAAGGGCATCACTGGCCTGGCCTACTGGGACAACGGCTTCAAGTCGTTCTCGGCGAACCGCAAACTGCAAAAGCCCGAGGACATGAAGGGCCTGAAGATGCGCATCCAGAGCTCCAAGGTGCTCGAAGCGCAGATGCGCGCGCTCGGCGCCTTGCCGCAGGTGCTCGCCTTCTCCGAAGTCTATCAGGCGCTGCAGACGGGCGTCGTCGACGGCACCGAGAACCCGCACTCGAACCTGTATTCGCAGAAGATGAACGAGGTGCAGAAGAACGTCACCATCACCGACCACGGCTTCGTCGGCTATGCCGTGATCGTGAACAAAAAGTTCTGGGACGCCCTGCCTGCCGACATTCGCGACCAGCTCACGCAGGCGATGGCCGACGCGACCAGGTTCACCAACGAGCAGGCGAAGAAAGACAACGACGATGCCCTGGCCAAGATCAGGGCCACCGGCAAGACCGAGATCCTGACGCTCTCCAAGGATGAAAAGCTCGCCTGGAAGCGGGCTCTCGCCAAGGTGCACAAGGAGATGGAGCCGCGCGTCGGCACCGAGATCCTGCAGGCGGTCTACAAGGAAACCGGATTCGATCCCGCGAAGATCTGAAGCGGCAAGCCGGCGGAACGCCTGTCGACCATGGGCACCGCCGAGCCGGCAGGTAGCGCATGAAGGTGCTCGATCGCCTCGAGGAGTGGTTGATCTCGGCCTTGATGGCCTGCGCCACGCTGATCATCTTCTTCTCGGTGTTGCACCGCGCGCTGGCTTCGTCCCGCTTCGCCGTCGTGCAGGACTGGGCACTGCACCTGAACTTCAGCTGGGCGCAGGAGCTGTGCATCATCATGTTCGTCTGGATGTGCAAGTTCGGCGCCGCCTACGGCGTGCGCACCGGCATCCACGTCGGCGTCGATGTCGTCGTCAACCGCCTTGAGCAGCCGCTGCGCAACCGGGTCGTCCTGTTCGGACTTCTCGCCGGCGCGCTCTTCACGGGCTCGGTCGCAGCGCTCGGCGCCAACTTCGTGTGGGACAACGGCGCCCACTACGCCTTCCTCAAGCTCTTCCACATGGATCTGGGTCCGGTGTATGAAGGCCCGACGACGCCCGACCTCGAGTGGCCGACATGGACGGTCTACTCGGCGATTCCGCTCGGCTCGTCGCTGATGTGCCTGCGCTTCCTGCAGGTGGCCTGGGCGTTCTGGAAGACCGGCGAGCTGCCGCGCCACGACCCGACGCATGTCGCCGGCGTCGATGCCGAAGTGCCGCTGGTCGGCGAGGCGGTCGCAGAGGCCGAGCAGAAGGAGCGCGCACCGTGAACGCCGCGATCATCTTCGGCCTCTTGCTCGCGCTGATGCTGACGGGCATGCCGATCTCGATCTCCCTCGGCCTGACGGTGCTGACCTTCATTCTCACCATGACCGAGGTGCCGCTGCAGTCGGTCGCGCTCAAGCTTTTCACGGGGATCGAGAAGTGGGAAATCATGGCGATTCCCTTCTTCATCCTGGCCGGCAACTTCCTCACCCACGGCGGCGTGGCGCGGCGGATGATCAACTTCGCAACCTCGCTGGTCGGCCACTTTCACGGCGGACTGGCGTTGGCCTCGATCCTCGCCTGCGCCATGTTCGCGCTGGTCTGCGGCTCGAGCGTGGCGACGGTGGTGGCGATCGGCTCGATCGTGCTGCCGGCGATGGTGGCGCACGGCTACCCGATGCGCTTCGGCGCCGGCGTCATCATCACCGCGGGCTCGCTCGGCATCCTGATGCTGCCTTCGATTCCGAAGGTGATCTATGCGATCTCGACCAACACCTCGATCGGTGCGCTGTTCGTCGCCGGCCTGCTGCCCGGTACGCTGCTCACGTTCATGCTGTGCACCGTCACCTGGTACATCGCGCGCAAGAACGACTACCCGCGCATGACGCGCGCCGGCTGGCTGGCGCGACTGCGCTTCTTCCGCAAGAGCGTCTGGGGCCTAATGCTCGTCGTCATCATCGTCGGCGGCATCTATTCGGGCATCTTCACCGCCACCGAAGCGGCAGCGATGGCGGCGGTCTACGCGTTCTTCGTCGCCGTCTTCGTCTACAAGGACCTGCGCATGAAGGACGTGCCCAGGGTCCTGCTGGACTCGGCCAACATGTCGGCGATGCTGCTCTACATCATCGCCAACGCGGTGCTGTTCTCCTTCGTCCTCGCCAACGAGAACCTGCCGCGCCGGCTGGCCGACTGGATGCTGAGCATGGACCTCGGCCAGACCGGCTTTCTCTTCGTCGTCAACCTGATCCTGCTGGCGGCCGGCAACTTCATGGACCCGTCGTCGATCATCCTCATCATGGCGCCGATCTTCTTCCCGACCGCGGTGCAACTCGGGGTCAACCCGGTCCACTTCGGCATCCTGATCGACGTCAACATGGAGGTCGGCCTGTGCCATCCACCCGTGGGCCTCAACCTCTACGTCGCTTCGGGCATTTCGAAGCTCGGCATCACCGAGCTGACCAAGGCGGTGCTGCCGTGGCTGGTGACAATGCTCGTCTTCCTGGTCATCGTCACGTACTGGCCGTGGCTGACCCTGGTCGTGCCGCGCGCGATGGGGATGATGTAGCGGCGGACGCCGCATGACTGCCGCGCTCGTCTACGTCATCGGCTTTTGCATCGTCGCCGTGCTGGTCTACATGGGCCGCTACAGCGGGCGCCTGCGTGTCACGCAAACGCGGGTCATCGACGCGGCGCCCGAACACGTGTGGCCGCTCGTGAGCGACCCGCGCCGCTGGCGCGACTGGAGCCCGTGGCTCGTCGACGGGCCGGAGATCGAGACCTTGCGCGGGCGAGACGCGGACCGCATCGAACAACGCATGCACAGCACGCGGCCCTTTCCATTCCATGGTCGCGGCTCATGGCAATTCACCGACCTGCAAGGCAAGACCCGGGTGACCTGGAGCCTGCGCGGCCGCGTCGCGTTCTCGATGCGCGCCTTCGCCGGCACGGTGCAGGGATCGATCGCGCTCGACTTCCGACACGGCCTCGACCGGCTCGCCGCCCTGGTCGAGCCGGCCGACGCGCCGCGCTACGCACTCTCGTACGACGGCGTGCGCGAGATCGCTTCGTTTCGCTATGCCTACATCATTCACGAGGGGCCGATCGAGGGACTCGGCGACGCGAGCGAGCGCGTCGTCGGTGAGCTGCGCGTGCGGCTCGCGGCGCAAGGCGTGATCGTCGACGAGGTGGCGATCGGGGTCTACGTGAAGACCGACATCAAGCGGCGCGCGACGATCTGCCGCTTCGGTCTGCCCATCGGCGCGGCCGAAGTCGTCGGGCTCGAGGTGGCCACCTTGCCCGCGCAGCGCGCTTACACCGCGCGCCTGCAAGGCAGCCGCGCTCAGCTCGAGGTCGCCTGGTACCTGCTGATGCAACGGCTCGGCACCGAAGGGCAGCAGCCCGATCTGCGCGTCGCGCCGTTCGAGCGCTATCTCTCGAGCGCGAACGCCGGACACGGCAACGAGACCGTGACCGAGCTGCACATCGCGATCCGCTGAACCGCCGTCGGTGCGCGCCGGCGCCGCCGATCTACGCCCTGGCGCTCAGCGACGGCGGCCTGGCGATCGGCCGCACCGTCTCGTAGGCGCGCGCCGCGCGCAGCACCAGCGCGTCGCCGAACATCGGGCCGACGATCTGCAGGCCGATCGGCAGTCCGTCCTTCGTCAACCCGCAGGGAATGGTGCAGGCCGGCTGCTGTGTCAGGTTGAAGGGATAGGAGAAGGGCGTCCAGCCTAGCATCGCCGGCGCGTCCATCGCCGTGTGGCCGGCCGGCCGTGCGTCGAAGGCGGGCATCGCCACCGACGGCATGACGAGCAGGTCGAAGCGCTGCATGAACTGGCGCATGTGCGAGCCGAGCTCGAGGCGGCGGACGTTGAGTCGGTGGATGTCGAGCACGCCGAGCTTCGCGCCGAGCTCGGCCTGCGCCCTGAAGTCGGGATCGACTATCTTCTGCTGCTCGGCAGTGAGCCCGCTCCAGATCGTCCAGACGCCGGCGAACCAGAGGCCGGTCGAGATGTCGAGCGGATCGGCGATGCCCGGGTCGACCGTCTCGACGTGGGCGCCGAGCGCTTCGAGATCGCGCACCGCCGCGGCGACGGCCACCGCGACTTCGGCATCGACGTTCTTCGCGTAGCCGAGCGCCGGCGAGTAGGCGATGCGCAGGCCTTGCACGCCGTCGTCCAGACCCTTCGCGTAGTCGCTGGCGTCGGGCTGCAGCGAGGTCCAGTCGCGCGTGTCCGGGCGCTTCAGCACGTTCATCATCAAGGCCGCATCGGCCACGCTCATCGCGTGCGGCCCGAGGTGCGCCACCGAGCCCATCGGCGAGAGCGGATACGCCGGCACGCGGCCGAAGCTCGGCTTCAGTCCGAAGTTGCCGCAGAACGCGGCCGGGATGCGCACGCTGCCGGCGCCGTCGGTGCCGACCGAGATCGGACCCATGCCCGAGGCGACAGCGGCCGCGGTGCCGCCCGACGAGCCGCCCGTCGTCTTCGCCGGGTTCCACGGATTGCGCGTGATGCCGGTGAGCGGCGAGTTGGTCTCGCCTTTGCAGCCGAACTCGGGCGTCGTCGTCTTGCCGAGGATCACGGCGCCGGCTTCGCGCAGGCGCGCCGAGGCGGGCGCGTCGACGTCCCAGGCCTGCTTCGGGTCGACCGTGCGCGAGCCGCGCAGTGTCGGCCAGCCCTTGGCCAGGATCAGGTCCTTGATCGACACCGGCACGCCGTCGAGCGTGCCTATCGGCTCGCCGCGCGACCAGCGCGCTTCGCTCTCCTGCGCCGAGCGCAGCGCTTCTTCGGCAGCGAGAAAGCAGAAGGCGTTGAGCACCGGATCGACACGCTCGATCCGGGCCAGAACGGCTAGCGTCGCCTCGACCGGCGACGCGCCACGCCGCCGGTACAGCGCGAGCAGCTCGGTCGCCGTGCAGTCCGCCAGATCGGTCGCTCGAGTCATGGCCTCGCCTCCTTGTGCGAGGCCATTTTGCCGGGGTCAGCGCGCGGTCGTCGCCGCTTCTTTCAAAGCGGCATCAGGGCGCCAGCGTGATCGTCACCACGCACTTGCCGTCGGGCGCGCCGCCAAAGCTCGTCCAGATCGCCCAGAAGTTGGTCGGCCCGACCGAGTTGTGCGGGTGGTAGGTGATCGGGAAGTTGCAGTCGCCGCCGTCGCCCTTCGGCGAGTTCCAGACCAGCGAACGGTTGCAGCCCGGA
>JANXWR010000288.1 GCA_025351025.1 Burkholderiales bacterium
CGATCAGGCAGCGCGCGTTGTCGGTGCCGTGCACGTGCTGGCTGATGCCCATGCCCCAGAGGATCATCGCGCTTTTCGCGGTGGCGAAGGCGCGCGCCACCTCGCGCAGCGTCTCGGCCGGAATGCCGCAAATCGGCGCCATCGCCTCCGGGCTGTAGCCGCGCACGTTCGCCTTCAACGCCTCGTAGTTGTCGACGCGCTCGCGCACGAAGGCTTCGTCGACGAGGCCTTCGTCGATCACCGCGTGGATCAGCGCGTTGAGCATCGCGACGTCGGTGTCGGCGTTGAACTGCAGCGTCCGCCAGGCATGGCGCGACAGGTCAGTCCGGCGCGGGTCGGCGAGGACGATCTTCGTGCCGCGCTGGGCCGCGTTCTTCATCCAGGTCGCCGCGACGGGATGGTTCTGCGTCGGGTTCGATCCGATGACGAGGATCATCTCGGCGAACTCGACGTCGCCGGCCGGATTGCTGACCGCTCCGGAGCCAACGCCCTCGAGCAGCGCCGCGACGCTCGAGGCGTGGCACAGGCGCGTGCAGTGGTCGACGTTGTTGCTGCCGAAGCCGGTGCGGACCAGCTTCTGGAACAGGTAGGCCTCCTCGTTGCTGCCCTTGGCCGAGCCGAAGCCGGCCAGCGACTTCGGGCCGTGCCGGTCGCGCAGCGCGCGCAGCGTGCCGCCGGCAGCCTCGAGCGCTTCGTCCCAGGTGGCAACGCGAACGACCGAGGACCAGTCGTCGGGATCGGGCACCGCCGCGGGATCCTTGGCGACACCGGGCTTGCGCACGAGCGGCTGCGTCAGCCGTTGCGGGTGGCTCGCGTAGTCGAAGCCGAAGCGTCCCTTGACGCAGAGCCGCTCATGGTTGGCCGGGCCGTCGCGGCCGTCGACGCTGACGATCCGGTTGCCGCGCACGTTGTAGGTGAGCAGGCAACCGACGCCGCAGAAGGGGCAGACCGAGTCGACCTTGCGATCGACCTGCTGCGAGCCGATCGCGGTCTTCGGCATCAGCGCGCCGGTCGGACAAGCCTGCACGCATTCGCCGCAGGCGACGCAGGTGCTCGCGCCCATCTCGTCGTCGAGATCGAAGACGATCTTGCTGGCCGCGCCGCGACCGGCGTAGCCGATGACGTCGTTGACCTGCTCCTCGCGGCAGGCGCGCACGCAGCGCTTGCACTGGATGCAGGCGTCGAGGTTGACGGCCATCGCCGGATGCGAGAGATCCGGCGCCGGCTGCGAACGCGCGAGCGCGCGCAACGAGGGGCGAACGCTCACGCCCTCCCGCGCCGCCCATACGCTGAGCTCGCCATGCGGCAGCGCGCCGGCCTCGTCGGCCCACTTGTAGCCGCGCTCGGGCATGTCGACTAGCAACAGCTCGAGGACCAGGCGCCGGCTCTTCGTCGCCCGCTCGCTGCCGACATGCACGACCATGTCGGGCTGCACCGCGCGGCAGCAGCTGGGCGCCAGCGTCCGCTCGCCGGCCACCTCGACGACGCAAACGCGGCAATTGCCGTCCGGCCGGTAGCCGTCCTTGAAGCAGAGCACGGGGATGTCGATCGCCTCGCGTCGCGCCGCGCTCAATATCGTCTCGCCGGCGACGGCCGTCACGGCGCGACCGTCGATCGTGATCGCGACCCGATCGGGATGCAGGTGAGCGAGCGTCGCGGGCGCGTTCACGGCGCCGCTCCCGCAACCTGGATCTCGTGCGCGAAATAGAGTTGCACGGAGCGGATCGGATTGGGCGCCGCCTGGCCCAGACCGCAGATCGACGCGTCGATCATCACCTGGCTCAGGTCATCGAGCGTCGCCTGGTCCCAGACCGGCACCGTCATCAGCCGCGCCGCCTTGTCGGTGCCGACCCGGCACGGCGTGCACTGGCCGCAGCTCTCGTGGGCGAAGAAACGCATCATGTTGAGGGCGGCGTCGCGGGCACGGTCGTGGTCGCTCAGGACAATCACGGCCGCCGAGCCGATGAAGCAGCCGTGCGGCTGCAGGGTATCGAAATCGAGCGGCAGATCGGCCATCGTCGCCGGCAGGATTCCGCCCGACGCGCCGCCGGGCAGATACCCATACAGGGCGTGGCCCTCGGCCATGCCGCCGCAGTAGTCCGCGACGAGCTCGTTCAACGTGATGCCGGCCGGCGCCAGCTTGACGCCGGGCGAGCGAACGCGCCCGCTGACGCTGAAGCTGCGCAGGCCGTGCCGCCCGTTCATGCCGAAGCCGGCAAACCATTCGGCGCCGCGCTCGACGATGTCGCGCACCCAATAGAGCGTCTCGAAGTTGTGCTCGAGCGTCGGCCGGCCGAACAGGCCGACCGAGGCGATGTACGGTGGCCTGAGGCGCGGCTCACCGCGCTGCCCCTCGATGCTTTCGATCATCGCCGACTCTTCGCCGCAGATGTACGCGCCGGCGCCGCGCCTGAGTTCGATGTGCGGCAGCGGGAACGCCGCCACCCGGCGCAGTGTGGCGAGCTCGGCCTCGAGCAGCGCACGACAGCCGTGGTACTCGTCGCGCAAGTAGACGTAGCAGGCATCGATGCCGACGACGCTGGCGGCGATCAGCATGCCTTCGATGAACCGGTGCGGATCGCGCTCGAGGTAGGTGCGGTCCTTGAACGTGCCGGGCTCGCCCTCGTCGATGTTGACCGCCATCAGGCGCGGCGCCGGTTGCTCGCCGACGATGCGCCACTTGCGGCCGGCCGGAAAGCCAGCCCCGCCCAGACCACGCAGGCCCGACGCTTCGAGCGCCGCGACCACCTTCTCGGCGTCGTGGCGTCCGCCGGCGAGCGCCGCCGCCAGCCAGTAGCCTCCGGCGGCGACGTAGCTCGCATGGTCGACGAAGGCCGGCGCGACGACGCCGGCGTCGTCGACGCTGCGCTCGGCGAAGCTGGCCGGCGCGAAGGCCGCGCCTGCTGCGCCGGCCGGATGCGCCGTCTGCCTGCCGTGCACCGCCGCCTCCACCGCCTCCGGATCGGCGCGCAGCACCGGGAACTGGTGGACGACGGCGACCGGCGCCTGCTCGCAACGGCCGACGCAGGGCGCGGCGATGACGCGAACCCCGGCGCCGAGCAGGGCCGGCAGTCGGCTCAGCAAGTCTCCGGCGCCGGCCAGCTCGCAGCTCAGGCCATCGCAGACACGCACCGTCAGCGCCGGCGCTTCGTCGCCCTCGGCGAGGACGTCGAAGTGGTGATAGAAGGTCGCCACTTCGTAGACCTCGGCCATCGGCACGTTGGTCTCGCTTGCCAGCGCGACGAGGTGGCGTTCGTGCAGGCCGCGGTAGCGGTCGTTGAGCAGGTGCAGGTGCTCGATCAGGCGGTCGCGCCGCCAGCCGCCGGCCGGCCGCTCGCCCAGCAGCTCTCGCACCTCGATCAGCGACGAGTCGTCGGGCTGCCGCCCCTTCAGCCGGCTCTTGCGCTTGATGCGCTGCCGCAGGTCGTCGACGCTCGCGGTCGCGACAATCGGCGAAGTGGGGCGTTCACCCGGGTGTCCGGCAGCGGCCATCGGCGTGGTCTTGTCCTTTGCTGTTCAATGAAAGAACTTCACAGCGCTGACCAGCGTCTGGTAGATCCCCCAAGCCAGCGGAAGCCCGACCGCCGCCCAGGCCAGCCACACCTTCAGCACCGGAGTCGGTGCGTCATCGACGCGCGCGTCGACGCGCGCGTCGACGGCCTCAGCCGAGCTGGCGCGCTCGTGGGCGAGACGACGTTCCTCGGCGAGCTCCTCGTCGCTCATGAACCACTTGTCAGCGACCGGCCGGATCATCAGGTTGCAGATCAGACCGACGACGAGCAGACCGACCAGGATGTACATCGTCTGGTTGTACACCTGGGCTCGCGGCAGACCGAGGCCGAGCTGATATTCGCGCATGTAGTTCACGATCACCGGACCGAGGATCCCGGCCGTCGACCATGCCGTGAGGAGCCGGCCATGGATGGCGCCGACGTTCTGCGTTCCGAACAGGTCAGCGAGGTAGGCCGGAACGGTGGCGAAGCCGCCGCCGTACATGCTCAGGATGATGCACACGGCGGCGACGAACAACAGCGTGCTGCCGGCGGCGGCGCTGCCTGGAATGCTCGCGTACAGAATGCCGCCAAGGACGAAAAAGACGGTGTAGGTCGTCTTTCTGCCGAGCTTGTCCGAGAGGCTTGCCCAGAAGAAGCGGCCGGCGATGTTGAACAGGCTCAGGAGGGCGGCGAAGCCGGCAGCGATGCCGGCTATCGCCGTCAGCTGGGTCTTGTCGAGCTCGCCGAATCGCTTGGCGACGCCGATCAGGCTGCCTCCGAAGACTTCCTGCAGCATCGGGCTGGCCATGCCGATGACGCCGATGCCGGCACTGACGTTCATCGTCAGAACGATCCAGACCAGCCAGAACTGCGGGATGCCCCAGACACGCTTCACGTTGACGTGGCGCTGCGTGATCATGGCGTTGTCGGCCAGCGTCGCCGGCGGCGTCCAGCCGGCCGGCTTCCATCCGGTCGCCGGGATGCGATAGCCGAACGCGCCGCCGATCATGAACACGAAGTAGATCGCCGCCATGACCAGGAAGGTCGGCGCGACGCCGACGTCGGTGGCGGTCGCGAAGTTTTTCATCAGCGCCGCGGCCAGTGGTGCACCGATCATCGCGCCGCCGCCGAAGCCCATGATCGCCATGCCGGTAGCCATGCCGCGCCGGTCGGGGAACCACTTGATCAAGGTGCTCACCGGGCTGATGTAGCCGAGGCCGAGGCCGATCCCGCCGATCACGCCGGAGCCGATGATCATCATCCAGAACTGATGCAGCGAGATGCCGATCGCCGAGATGACGAGGCCGCCGCACCAGCACACCGCCGCGACGACGCCCGCCTTGCGCGGCCCGACCCGTTCGAGCCAGCCGCCCCAGATCGCGGCGGCCAGGCCGAGAAACACGAAGAACAGCGTGTACATCCAGCCCAGCGTCGAGATCTTCCAATCGCAGCCGGTGACGAAGAGCTCCTGGAAGAAGCCCACTTCGGGGCCGCACTTGATGCTTTCCTTGATGCCGAGCGCCTTGCTCAAGGGCAGCCAGAACACCGAAAAGCCATAGGCCATGCCGATGCACAGATGAATCGCCAGCGCTGCTGGCGGCACGAGCCAGCGATTGAATCCCGCGCCCGCGACGATTCGTTCCTTGTCAAGAATCCATGCAGCCATGACGTTGTCTCCCTGATCTTTGTTCGTGAGACCGCGCGCAGGCTCTCGGGCCGCACGGGCCGACGCGACTATCCCTGGGCGGCATGCCTGCGTCCAATTGAATCGGGAAACCGGACGATTCAGCACTCGAATACGAGCGCGGGCAAACCCTGCCGGCCGCCTCAGACCGCGAGCAGGCCTCCTTGGGTGGCGGCATGGCGCAGCCACGCCCCATCGAGTGCGAGGGTCAGAGCGGCCTGGAGCGCGCGCGACTCACGCGCCTTGTCGACGACCATGAAGCCGATCGGCGTGCGCACTTCGGGTTCGCGCAAGGGCAACGCTTCGAGCCCGGGATAGCCGCGGACGAGCGCCATCAACGCCCCGGGCAGCACCGCGCCGACGGCGCCGTCGAGGACGCTCAGGACGACGGTGACGATCGAGTTGGTCTCGATCGCCGGCTTGATCTCGATGCCGGCCTGGCGAAACGCCGTGTCGACGATGGTGCGGTTGTGCATCTCCGGCGTAAGCAGGCAGAGCGGCATCGTCGCCGCCGCCGCCCAGCTCAGCGACTTGCCCATGTGCAGCGGCGCACGCAAGCCGACAGCGGCGCGACGCAGCAGGAAATATTGCTCGACGTATTGCGGCAGCGCCTTGAAGCGCACACCACGCTCGGTGTAGCCGAGACCCATGTCGAGCGAGAGGCTGTCCAATCCGGTCTCGATCTCCGGCGAGCTCAGCGAACGCACCACCGGAACGATGCCCGGATAGCGGGCCTGCAGTTGCGCCGCGAAACGCGCCGCCACCGGAATCGTCGTCGGCACCGCGCCGATCGACAGCGACCCTCGCGGCGTGCCGGCGCCGCTGTGCAGATCCTGGCGAAGCAACTCCTGCTCGCGCAGGAGGCGGTGCGCGCTGGCGACGACGCGCTCGCCCTCAGGAGTGAACCCCTCGTAGTTGCGACCGCGACGAACGACCGCCACGCCGAGATCGGCCTCGAGGGCGCGCAGGGCATTCGACAGA
>JANXWR010000299.1 GCA_025351025.1 Burkholderiales bacterium
ACCAACGTGCCGCACATCTTCGCGGTCGGCGACATCGTCGGCCAGCCGATGCTCGAGCACAAGGCGGTGCACGAGGCGCACGTCGCGGCGGAGGTGATCGCGGGCGAGCAGCTCGGCGACGCGAACCTCGCGAAGTCGGCATTCGATGCGCGCGTGATCCCGAGCGTCGCCTACACCGACCCCGAGATCGCCTGGGTAGGCGTCACCGAAGACGAGGCCAAGGCGCGCGGCCAGAAGGTGAAAAAGGGTCTGTTTCCGTGGACCGCTTCCGGCCGCGCCATCGCCAATGGTCGCGACGAAGGCTTCACCAAGCTGCTCTTCGACGAAGCCACGCACAGGGTCGTCGGCGGCGGCATCGTCGGCACGCATGCCGGCGACATGATCGGAGAGATCGCGCTGGCGATCGAGATGGGCGCCGACGCCGTCGACATCGGCAAGACCATCCATCCGCACCCGACGCTCGGCGAATCGATCGGTCTGGCGGCCGAGGCCTTCGAGGGGACCTGCACCGACTTGCCGCCGGCGCGCCGGTGAGTCAGGCCGCGCGCGCTTCTAGAACCCGGTCCGGACCATGATGACCTGCCCGACCGGCAGCAGGTTGCTCGTGTTCGATGGCGACCTCGACAGGCTGTAGAAGACGACGAAGTGGCCGTCGCCGCTGATGCGCGACCAGCCGACGTTGCCGGCCGCCACCTGGGTGCGATCGACCGAAACGAGGGCGACGTGCGGCGCGCAGCCGGCCGGCGCGCCGGCACAGGTGTCGCGCACGTACACCGAGTGCCCGGCGCCCGGGTAGAGCGACGACAGGCTGTAGGGCACGGTGAAGGACACGAAGCGGCCGTCGTCCGAGAACGATGGCTGCTCGCTGGCCTGGGCCGCCGGCGTCAGATCGAGGTTGCCGTTGTCGAGCACGGACTCGTAGCTGAACGCGGGTGTGCAGCCGGGGACCGCGCCGCTGCTGCCGATGCAGCTGTCGTAGCGCATCACCTGCTTTCCGGGCAACTGCAGGTTCGGCGGCGGCAGGTTGGGCGGCAGCGCGGTCACGAGGTGGCCCGTGGCGTCGCCGCCTTGCGAGATGAAGGCGATGAAACGCCCGTCGGGCGAGATCGCCGGCCGCTCGCCGGTCACGAGCTTGCCGCTGCTCGACGTCCCGGAGCCGGGCACGATGGTGACAATCGACAGCGCGCACAGCGACACGCCGCCCGCGCAGTCGGCACGAAAGACGCCGCCCAGCGAGCCGGGAAACAGATCGGGATTGGCGACGAGATTGCTCGCCCCCGTGTCGAAGACGACGATGCCGTTGTCGCTCACCGAGATGAACGATTGCGATGCATCGTAGTTGGCCGCGGTGCCGACGATGCCCGACACGAGCAGGGTCTGCGGCGTGCAAGCGGCGACCGGACCGGCCGAGGTTTCGCAAAGGTCGCGCAGGTAGGTCTGGAGGAACCCGCCGCTCGCCACGCCGGCGACCAAGTCCGAGGCGACCGAGGTCCAGGCGACGTACCGGTCGTTGCGGCTCAGGGCGGGCGCCGGGATTGCCGACATGTTGGCGGCGGACGGTTGCCCGGACGTGTTCGCCGACACGAGTGTGGTCGAGGCCGTGCAGCCGGCGACCGGGCCGCTCGATGTGATGCAGCTATCGCGCAGCGCGATCTGCCGCACGTTGGCCCGCGCCGCGGCGAAGCAGGTGTCGGTACCGAAGGCGACGAAGCGCCCGTCTGCGCTGATCACCGGATTGAATGATCCGAGCGACGCTCCCGCGCGGGCGCATTGCGTGCCGGCCGCATTCAGCGAGGCCAACCGTGTCGACGGCACGCATGCCGGCGCGGCGCCGACGCAGGTGTCGCGCAGGTAGATGCTGCTGAGCACGCCGTTGCCGAGGTCGCCGACGACCAGGTCGGTGGCAGAAGACTGGAACGCGACGAAGCGGCCTTGCCCGTCGGCCGAGGCGACCGTGCTGTCGTGGTTGCCGCCGACGATGCTGCTGCCGAGCGTGACCGAGAGGACCGCCGGGAAAGCGTCGGCAGTGACGTCGAAGTTGACCGACGATGAGCTGGCCGCACCGTCGACGACGATGACCGGCAGCGTCGCCACGGCACTGAGCGCCGGCACGGCGGCCGTGAGCTGTGTGCTGACGAAGGTCGTCGCGAGCAGGCTGCCGCCGAACGACACGCCGGCTGGAATTCGTGAAGCGGCTGCCGTTCAGGGTCAAGGTGAAGGCGGCGCTGCCGGCGCCGAGCGTCGCCGGAGACAGCGACGTGATGGCGAGCGGTGCGACGGGCGTCGTCACCGCGAGATTCATGAGGTTCGAGGCCACGGCGCCGGGGTTGGTCACCTGCACCGCCAAGGATGCTGCCGCCACCACCGACGTCGCCGGCACTGACACGGTCAGTCGTGTCGCGCTGCCGAAGGCGGTCGTCATCGCCGAACCGCCGACGCTGACGACCGCGCCGCTGACGAATCCGGTCCCGTCGATGGTCAGCGTGAAGCCGCCGCTGCCGGCGACGACGCTGGCCGGCGCGATCGAAGCGACCGTCGCCGCCGCAGGGGGCGGTGGCGGCGGTGGCGACTGCGAGCCGGAACCCCCGCCGCCACAGCCGGCGACGACCAGCATGGCCGTGGTGAGGCAGGCGCGACCGATCGCCAGCCGTGATCTGGAAAAGCGGGCCGCAGCGGCCGTGAAAGGGATGCCTTGCATGGGAGTCTCCGGCGCTGACGCGCGTCGATTCGACTCCGCGGTTTTAGGCGGCGCTGCGTTATGGACCCGTTATGGATCGCGACGACGGCGCCGCGCCGCGGCCCTTCAGACGATGTCGCCGACGTGCGTCTCGAAGCGGCCGGCGCGCCGGTCGGCGAAGAAGTGCTCGAGCGTCTGCTTCGTCGTGCGAAAGGCGATCTCGTCCCAGGGGATGTCGGCCTCGGCGAAGAGCTCGGCCTCGATCGTCTCGGGCCCCGGCGCGAACTCGGTGTCGAGCAGTCGCGCGCGGTAGAAGAGATGGACCTGGCCCACGCGCACGACGTTGAGCAGCGTGAACAGCTCCTGCAGCTCGATGTGTGCGCCGGCCTCTTCGACCGTCTCGCGCACCGCTCCTTCGGCAGTGCTTTCGCCGAGCTCCATGAAGCCCGCCGGCAAGGTCCACAAGCCGCGCCTGGGCTCGATGTTGCGGCGGCAGAGCAGGACGCGGTCTTGCCACACCGGCAGCGTGCCGACGACGTTGACCGGGTTCTCGTAGTGGATGGTTTCGCAGACCGTGCAGGTGGCGCGGTCGCGGTTGTCTTCGGCCGGTGTCTGGTAGCGCACCTCGCCGCCGCAGGCCCGGCAGTGCTTGATGCTGCGTGGCAGGAACATGCCCCGAGTTTATGGCCTCGCTGCCGGGCGCCATCACCATGGCATCATCGCTGCACCCTCCGAATCGAACGCCTTCCATGAGCCACGTCTTCACGTCACCCGCCGTCGCAAGCGTCCCGGTCGCGGGCTCCGCCGGCGAGACCTTTCCGGTGCATCGCATCTATTGCGTCGGCCGCAACTACGTCGAGCACGCGAAGGAAATGGGCTTCACCGGCCGCGAGCCGCCGTTCTTCTTTCTCAAGCCCGCCGACGCGGTCTTGCCGATCGCCGAAGGCGAGGTCGGCAACATGCCGTATCCGAGCCTGACCAAGGACCTGCACCATGAGGTCGAGCTGGTCGTGGCGATCGGCACCGGTGGCCGCGACATCAAGGCCGCCGACGCCATGGAGCACGTCTGGGGCTATGCGGTCGGCCTCGACATGACCCGGCGCGACTTGCAGGGCGAAGCCAAGAAGCTGGGCCGGCCGTGGGACATCGGCAAGGGCTTCGACCACTCGGCGCCGATCGGGCCGATCCGGCGCGCCGCCGATTGCGACGTGACCGCGGCCACGCCGATCTCGCTCGAGGTCAATGGCGCGATGCGCCAGCAGAGCACGATCGGCAAGCTGATCTGGAGCATCGCCGAGATCATCGAGCACCTCTCGGCGGCATGGACGCTGGCGCCCGGCGACCTGATCTTCAGCGGCACGCCCGAGGGCGTGGCGGCCGTCGTTGCTGGCGACACGCTGAAGGCGAACGTTCCGAGCGTCGGCAGCCTGCAGGTGCAGATCGTGGCGCGCTGAAGCACGTAGGCAGCGAGCGCCGTGCGCCTCTACAACTACTTTCGCTCGTCGGCGTCGTACCGGGTTCGCATTGCGCTCGCCCTGAAGGGCCTGAGCTACGAATACGTGGCCGTGCATCTCGTGGAGAACGAGCAGCTGAGCGAATCGTTTCGCGCCGTCGCGCCGGCGCAGCTCGTGCCGGCGCTCGTCGTGGGCGAGGGTGACGGCGAGGGCAGCAAGCTCGTGCTGGCGCAGTCCTTGGCCATCATCGAATACCTCGACGAGACGCACCCCGAGCCGCCCTTGCTGCCGAAAGACGCGGCCGGCCGTGCCCGCGTGCGCGCGATCGCTCTCGACATCGCCTGCGAGATTCATCCGCTCGACAACCTGCGCGTGCTGCGCTACCTGGTCAAGGAGATGGGCGTTTCCGAAGACGACAAGAACCGCTGGTATCGGCACTGGGTCGAGACCGGGCTCGAGGTCGTCGAGCGGCAGCTTGCCGACCACGCCGCGACCGGCCGCTTCTGCCATGGCGACACGCCGGGCATGGCCGATTGCGTGCTCGTGCCGCAGATCCACAACGCCAGGCGCATGGATTGCCGGCTCGACCACGTGCCGACGTTGATGCGCATCTTCGAGACCTGCATGGCCGAGCCGGCGTTCGCGACGACGCAGCCCTCGACCTGCCCGGACGCAGCGTGAACCGTCCGGCCGGCTGGCTCGCTCCCGACTGGGCGGGCGGCGCGGTCGGGGCACTGATGACAACGCGTGTAGGCGGCGTCAGCAGCGGCCCCTACGCATCGATGAACGTCGGCATCGCCGTCGGTGACGACGCCGATCATGTCGTCGCCAACCGCGCCCGCTTCGCCGCCGCCTGCGGCGCCGCGCCGGTGTTCCTGCACCAGGTGCATGGCTGCTCGGTCGTCCGCGTCGGTGCCGCCGATGCTTTGCCCGGTGCCGCGATGCACGAGGCCGACGCCCTTGTCACGACCGAGCTTGGCATCGCCTGCACGGTGCAAGCCGCCGATTGCCTGCCCGTGTTGTTCGTCGCGCCCGCAGGCCGCGCGGTCGCCGCCGCGCACGCCGGCTGGCGAGGGCTGGCGGGCGGCGTGCTGGAAGCGACTGTCGCCGCTTTGTGCGAGGCCGCCGGCTGTCGTCCCGCCGAGCTGCAGGCCTGGCTCGGCGCCTGCATCGGCCCGCGCGCCTTCGAGGTGGGCGCCGATGTGCTCGAGGCCTTCGGCGCCGACCCATCGCGCGTCGTCTCCGTTCGCTTCAGGCCGGTGCGGCCCGGCAAGTGGCTGGCCGACCTGGCCGGCCTGGCGCGCGACCGGCTCGCCGGCGCCGGTGTCCAGCGTGTCGGCGGCGGCGACTGGTGCGCGGTCGAGGACGCGTCACGGTTCTTTTCGTTCCGGCGCGACCGCATCACCGGCCGGATGGCCGCCGCGGTCTGGATCGAGGCCAGCGACTGAACCGGCCGCCGCCGCCCGCCGTCGCGCGCGGCGCCGCGACGGCGTGCCGAGCAGGTAGAGCGCCACGCCGAGCGGCAGCGCACCATAGAGCAGGAGGGTGATCACGGCGCCGAGCCAGGTGCCGCCTTCCGAGGTCGCCTCGGCAAGCGCCATCAGCACGACGACGTAGAGCCAGGCAATCGCCACCAGATACATGTTTGCCCCAAGCGTGGTTATGGCCGGCGCAACGATAATCGCTCGATGGAATCCACACCCGACTTCGGCAGCGCCTTGCAGGCGATGGCCGGCCTGGCGCTGCCGGGCGAGGCCGCGGCCAAGCTGCAGGCCGACTACCTCGAGGCCGCAAAGGATCTGTGGAACCGCGTCCTTCAGCCCGGCGACGCCGCCCCGGCCAAGCCGGGCGACCGTCGTTTCGCAGCGGCCGAGTGGACAGCCAATCCGTCGAGCGCTTTCCTCGCCGAGATGTACCTGCTCAACGCCCGCACCCTGGTTGGCATGGCCGATCAGCTGCAGGGTGACGAAAAGACGCGTGCCCGCATCCGCTTCGCAGTGTTGCAGTGGATCGACGCGGCGGCGCCCAGCAACTACCTCGCGCTCAACCCGGAGGCGCAGAAGAGGGCGATCGACACGCAGGGCGAGAGCATCGCCACTGGCATGCGCCAGCTCTGGAACGACGTCCAGCAGGGCCACCTCTCGCAGACCGACGAGAGCGCCTTCGAGGTCGGCCGCAACGTCGCCACCACCGAAGGCTCGGTGGTGTTCGAGAACGAGTTGTTCCAGCTGCTCGAGTACAAGCCGCTCACCGCCAAGGTGTTCGAGCGGTCGCTCCTGATCGTGCCGCCCTGCATCAACAAGTTCTACATCCTCGACCTGCAGCCCGAGAACTCGCTGATCCGCCACGCGGTCGCCGAAGGGCACCGCACCTTCGTCGTGAGCTGGAAGAACGCTGGCGAAGAGATCGCCCAGCGCCGCTGGGACGACTACATCGAGAACGCTGCGATCGAGGCGATCGGCCTGGTGCAGGAGATCACGGGCAGCGAGCAGATCAACACGCTGGGCTTCTGCATCGGCGGCACCATCCTTGCCACCGCGCTCGCCGTGCTCGCGGCGCGCGGCGAGCAGCCGGCCGCGAGCATGACCCTGCTCACCACCTTTCTCGACTTCAGCGAGACCGGCATCCTCGACATCTTCATCGACGAAGCCTCGGTGCGCCTGCGCGAGATGACGATCGGCGCCGAAAGCGCGAACGGAGGCGGCCTGCTCAAGGGCCAGGAGCTGGCCACTACCTTCAGCTTCCTGCGCCCGAACGAGCTGGTCTGGAACTACGTCGTCGGCAACTACCTGAAGGGCGAGGCGCCGGCGCCGTTCGACCTGCTCTACTGGAACAGCGACGGCACCAACCTGCCCGGGCCGATGTACTGCTGGTACCTGCGCAACACCTACCTCGAGAACAAGCTGGTCAGGCCGGGCGCGCTGACGGTCTGCGGCGAGAAGATCAACCTCGGCAAGATCGCCGCGCCGGCCTACATCTACGGCTCGCGCGAAGACCACATCGTGCCGTGGGCGGGCGCCTATCGCAGCACGCAGCTGTTGAAGGGCAAGCGCCGCTTCGTGCTCGGCGCCTCGGGGCACATCGCCGGCGTCATCAACCCGCCGGCGAAGAAGAAGCGCAGCCACTGGACCGGCCGCGGCGCGGCGCTGCCGGCGACGGCGGAGGCCTGGCTCGCCCAGGCCGACGAGCATCCCGGAAGCTGGTGGACCGACTGGTCGGACTGGCTGCGGCCGTTCGGTGGCAAGCAGATCGCCGCGCCCAAGGCGCCCGGCGACCGCAAGCACAAGGCGATCGAGCCGGCGCCGGGCCGGTACGTGAAAGAGAAGGCTTGACCGGGAACAACGCGGTCGGCCCGAGGCCGGCGAAGATGGACCGGCGAAACGAGTGAACGAACCCTGGAGATCGACATGAGCAACGACATCGTCATCGTCGCCGCCGCGCGTACCGCGGTCGGCAAGTTCGGCGGCAGCCTCGCCAAGACGCCCGCCCCCGAGCTCGGCGCCGCCGTGATCGCGAGCCTTCTTGAGCGCGCAAGACTCACCGGCGACCAGATCGGCGAGGTCATCCTCGGCCAGGTGCTGACCGGCGGATCGGGGCAGAACCCGGCCCGTCAGAGCGTCGTCAGGAGCGGCCTGCCGCAAAGTGTTCCGGGGCTGACCATCAACGCCGTCTGCGGCTCGGGTCTGAAGGCGGTGATGCTCGCGGCGCAGGCGATTCGCGACGGCGACTACGAGATCGGCATCGCCGGCGGGCAGGAGAACATGAGCCTGGCGCCGCACGTGCTGCTCGGCTCGCGCGAAGGCCAGCGCATGGGCGACTGGAAGCTCACCGACTCGATGATCACGGACGGCCTGTTCGACGTCTACAACAAGTACCACATGGGCATCACGGCCGAGAACGTGGCCAAGAAGTACGACATCAGCCGCGACAAGCAGGACGCGCTGGCGCTGGCCTCGCAGCAGAAGGCGGCGGCGGCCCAGGAAGGCGGCCGCTTCAAGGACGAGATCGTGCCGTTCTCGATCGCCCAGAAGAAGGGCGATCCGCTCATCTTCGCCGCCGACGAGTTCATCAATCGCAAGACCAGCGCCGAGGCGCTCGCCGGCCTGAAGCCGGCCTTCGACAAGGCCGGCTCGGTGACGGCGGGCAATGCGTCGGGCATCAACGACGGCGCCGCGGCGGTCGTCGTCATGACGGCGGCCCGGGCGGCGCAGCTCGGGCTGACGCCGTTGGCGCGCATCGCCAGCTATGCCACTGTCGCCCTCGACCCGGCCTTCATGGGCATGGGCCCGGTGCCGGCCTCGCAAAGGGCGCTGCAGCGCGCCGGCTGGAAGCCCCAGGACCTCGACCTGCTCGAGATCAACGAAGCCTTTGCCGCCCAGGCCTGCGCCGTCAACAACGAGATGGGCTGGGACACGAGCAAGGTCAACGTCAACGGCGGCGCCATCGCCATCGGTCACCCGATCGGTGCTTCGGGTTGCCGCATCCTCGTCACGCTGCTGCACGAAATGGGCAAGCGCAACGCGAAGAAGGGTATCGCGTCGCTGTGCATCGGCGGTGGCATGGGGGTTGCAATGTGCGTTGAGAGATGAACGAGAACAAGATCGCTTACGTCACTGGTGGCATGGGGGGCATCGGCACCACCTTGTGCCAGCGCCTGCACCACGATGGCTTCAAGGTCATCGCCGGTTGCGGGCCGAGCCGGGATCACGCCAAGTGGCTGGGCGAGCAGTCTGCGCAGGGCTTCACGTTCCATTGCTCGGTCGGCAACGTCGGCGACTGGGAGTCGACCGTGGCCGCCTTCGCCAAGATCAAGGCCGAGCACGGGCCGATCGACGTGCTCGTCAACAACGCCGGCATCACGCGCGACGGCATGTTCCGAAAGATGACGCGTGCCGACTGGGATGCGGTCATCGAGACCAACCTGACGAGTCTCTTCAACGTCACCAAGCAGGTCATCGACGACATGGTCGAGCGCGGCTGGGGCCGCGTCATCAACATCTCGTCGGTGAACGGCGAGAAGGGCCAGTTCGGCCAGACCAACTACTCGGCCGCCAAGGCCGGCATGCACGGCTTCACGATGGCGCTGGCGCAGGAGGTGGCGAGCAAGGGGGTCACCGTCAACACGGTGAGCCCGGGCTACATCGCCACCGACATGGTCAAGGCGATCCGCCAGGACGTTCTCGACAAGATCGTCGCCGGCATCCCGGTCAAGCGCCTCGGCACGCCGCAGGACATCGCGTCGATCGTGTCGTGGGTGGCTTCCGACGAATCGGGGTTCGCGACGGGAGCCGACTTCTCGGTGAACGGCGGCCTGCACATGGGCTGAATCGGGCGAAACGCTCAGCCCGACTCGCCGAGCTTCGCTGCGGCCGCGCCGAGGGACGCCTCCGTGCCGTCCCACTCGACGCGCTCCCCGGCGCCCGCCGATGCGCCGAAGTTGCGGCGCAACGACTCGCGATAGATCGGGTCGTAGTGCGTGTCGAGCAGCTCGCGCACGACCGTCGCGTTGTCGCCCGCGCGGGCCAGCTCCTGCCAGCGCTCGACCGTGGCCTTGCCTCGCATCGCGCGCAGGGCGTCGAGACGGGCACAGAACGCGGCGCTGTCGGTGACGAAAAAATCGTATTCGTCGAGCAGCAGTGCGACGCGGCGCTCGACCGGCAGCTCGAGCCAGACGCACGTTGCGGAACGCA
Source organism: Burkholderiales bacterium (assembly GCA_025351025.1). Taxonomy (GTDB): domain Bacteria; phylum Pseudomonadota; class Gammaproteobacteria; order Burkholderiales; family Burkholderiaceae_C; genus Schlegelella_A. The sequence goes on from JANXWR010000299.1 coordinate 9,822, forward strand.
TGCGCTCGATGAGTGCCTCGGGCACACGCACGTCGCCCACTTTCTTGCTCTCGCTCTCGACCCACACCGGGCGTGCCGGATCGAACCGGCGCAGCCGATCCCAGACGCGCGAGTCGAAGGCCTTCTGGCTCGGCTGCGTGCTGCCGGGCACCAGCCCGAGCACCGAGCCGCGGTGCGCGGCGAGGGCCTCGAGGTCGAGCACCTGCTCGCCGCGCGCCGCCAGCGCGCCGAGCAACCGGCTCTTGCCCGAGCCGGTCGGCCCGCAGACGACGCGAAAGGCGAAACGCGTGGGCAGGGTCTCGAGCGCGGCGACGATGGCGCGCCGGTATTGCTGGTAGCCGCCTTCGAGCAGATGGACGCGAAAGCCGATCTGGCCGAGCACGGTCGCCAGCGCGCCGCTGCGCTGGCCGCCGCGCCAGCAATAGACGAGCGGCGACCATTCGCGCGGCAGATCGAGCACGTGGCGCTCGATGTGCATGGCGACGTTGCGCGCGACCAGCGTGGCGCCGCGCTTCCTCGCGGCAAAGGGCGAGACCTGCTTGTACTCGGTGCCGATCTGCGCCCGCTCGGCGTCGTTCAGCGACGGCCAGTTGACGGCGCCGGGCAGGCGGTCGAGCGCGAATTCGCCTTCGGAGCGGGCATCGACGACGGCGCTGAATTCATCGAGCCGGCGCAGCGCCTCGGCGGCCTCGACGACGATCAGCGGCACGCTTCGGCGGCGCGACGCCGAGGCGAACGCGGCGGTCCCATCAGGCGCTGATCGCGTCGAGCATCTCGGTCTCGATCTGCAGCTGCATCTTGTTCTGCTGCAGTGCCGAGCCGTCGATCAGGAAGGTGTCCTCGACGCGTTCGCCGAGGGTCGTGATCTTGGCGAGCTGCAGGTTGATGTCGTGGTTGGCGAGCACGCGCGAGATCGCGTAGAGCAGGCCCGAGCGGTCGCTCGCCGAGACGCCGAGCAGCCAGCGCTGGCCGCGCTCGTCGGGGCGCAGGGTGACGCGCGGCGTGACCGGGAACGATCGCACGCGCCGGGAGATGCGGCCGCGGCTCGGCTCGGGCAGCGGGCCGGTCGACTCGAGCGCCAACGCGAGCTGGGTCTCGGCATAGGCGATCAGGTCGCGGTAGTGCTGGTCGAAGTGCGGGCTGACGACGAGAAAGGTGTCGAGCGCGTAGCCGGTCGTCGTCGTGTGCACCTTGGCGTCGAGGATGTTGAAGCCGGCGCTGTCGAAGTAGCCGCAGGTGCGCGCGAACAGGTCCTGCCGGTCCGGCGCGTAGACCAGCACTTGCAAGCCCTCGCCGAACGGGCTGATGCGCGCACGCACGACCGGCGTCGGCGAATCGACACGATCGACCAGCGAGCGCGTGTGCCAGGCGATCTCGCCGGCCTCGTGGCGCGCGAAGTAGCTGAGCTCGAGCGTGCGCCAGAGCGGCACCTCGACCGTGCCGGGCAGGGACGCGAGGTTGAGCAGCAGCCGCGCCTCGAGCTTGGTCGCCTCGATCTCGGCGTCGAGGTTGGGTCGGGCGCCGCCGAGGGCACGCAGCGTGAGCCGGTACAGGTCCTCGAGCAGCTTGCCCTTCCAGGCGTTCCAGACCTTCGGGCTGGTGCCGCGGATATCGGCGACGGTGAGCAGGTAGAGCGCGGTCAGGCGCCGCTCGTTGCCGATCAGCCTGGCGAACTCGGCGATCACGTCCGGATCGGAGAGGTCTTCCTTCTGCGCGATGCGCGACATCGTCAGGTGCTGGCCGACCAGGAACTCGATCAACTGCTCGTCGTCGCGGGCGACGAAATGGTCGCGGCAGAAGCGCCGCGCTTCGCGCTCGCCGAGCACCGAGTGGTCGCCGCCGCGGCCCTTGGCGACGTCGTGGAAGAGCGCGGCGATGAAGAGTACCCACGGCCGGTCGAAGGTCGAGGCGAGCTGCGAGCAGAACGGATATTCGTGGGCGTGCTCCGGGATGAAGAAGCGGCGCACGTTGCGCAGCACCATCAGGATGTGCTGGTCGACCGTGTAGACGTGGAACAGGTCGTGCTGCATCTGACCGACGATGCGGCGAAAGACCCAGAGGTAGCGGCCGAGCACGCTGGTCTCGTTCATCAGCCGGAAGGCATGTGTCTGTCCGCCCGAGGCGCGCATCATCTTCATGAAGGTCGCGTGGTTCACCGGGTCGCGGCGGAACTTGGCGTCCATCAGGTTGCGCGCGTTGTAGAGGGCGCGCAGGGTCCGTGCCGACAGACCCTTGGGCCCGATCGTCTGCTGGTAGACGAGAAAGGTCTCGAGGATGGCGTGCGGGTCGCGCTGGTAGAGGTCGTCGCTCGCCACCTCGACCATGCCGCCGCGCTCGAGAAACTTCTCGTTGATCGGCCGCATCGGCGCGTCTTGCAGGCCGTTGACGCGCTCCTCGATGTTGAGCATCAGGATCTGGTTCAGCTGCGTCACCGCCTTGGCCGCCCAGTAGTAGCGGCGCATCAGCCGCTCCGAGGCGCGCTGGCCGTGCGCGGCGTGGTAGCCGAAGCTTTCGGCGACGGCGGTCTGCAGGTCGAACACCAGCCTGTCCTCGCGCCGACCGGCGATGACGTGGAGCCGGGCGCGGATCAGCTTGAGCACGCCTTCGTTGCGCTGCAATTGGCGCGTCTCGAAGGGCGTAATGAGGCCGTGCGCGGCGAGCTGCTGCCAGGTGCGGCCGAAGCCCGCCGCGCGCGCGACCCAGATCACCGTTTGCAGGTCGCGCAGGCCGCCGGGGCTTTCCTTGCAATTGGGCTCGAGCGAGTACGGCGTGTTCTCGTATTTCTGATGCCGCTGCTGCATCTCGAGCGTCTTGGCGCGCAGAAAGGCCTTGGCGTCCATCGCTGCAGCGGCGGCCTTCTGGAACGTGGCGAAGACCTTGCGGTCGCCATCGAGAAAGCGCGCCTCGAGCAAGGCGGTCTGCACCGTGACGTCGGCCTCTGCCATCGCCACGCATTCCTCGACCGTGCGCACGCTCGAGCCGATCTCGAGGCCGGCGTCCCAGCAGTCGGCGATGAAGCGCTCGGTGGCGCGGCGCATGCGTTCCAGGCCGGCCGTGCCGTCGACCGGCAGGAGCACGAGCACGTCGACGTCGGAGTGCGGAAAGAGCTCGCCGCGACCGTAGCCGCCGACGGCCGCCAGCGAGGCGCCAGCCGGCATGCCGGAATGGCGCCACAGCTCGAGCAGCGTGACGTCGACCTGGCCGGCGAGCGACCGCACCAGCGAGAGCGCGGCGCGTGCGGTCGGCCGCGCGGCGGCGAAACGCTCCAGCAGCGCCGCCTTGCCATCGCGAAAGCGGGCGCGGATCCCGGCCAGGCCGATCGCCCGCAGCGCCGTCGTGTCTTCGGCCAGCACGGCGTCGGCCTCGGCCAGGGTCACGCGCCGGAGACGAAGGCCGGCGGCGGCGGCGAGCCGGCCGAAAGCGTCATCACCTCGTAGCCGCTATCGGTGACGAGGACGGTGTGCTCCCACTGCGCCGAGAGCGACCGGTCTCGCGTGACGATGGTCCAGCCGTCGCCGGTCTCGCGGATCTCGCGCTTGCCGGCGTTGATCATCGGCTCGATCGTGAACATCATGCCGGTCTTCAGCTCCTCGAGCCCGCCCGGGCGGCCGTAGTGCAGCACCTGCGGCTCCTCGTGGAAGCGCGCGCCGATGCCGTGGCCGCAGAACTCGCGCACGATCGAAAAGCCGTTCGTCTCGGCAAAGGTCTGGATCGCGTTGCCGATGTCGCCGAGGTGCGCGCCGGGCCTGACCTTGACGATGCCCTTCCACATCGCTTCGTAGGTGATCTGGATCAGCCGCCTGGCGGCGATCGAGCCGGTGCCGACGATGAACATGCGGCTGGTGTCGCCATGCCAGCCGTCCTTGATGACGGTGACGTCGATGTTGACGATGTCGCCGTTCTTCAGCGGCCGGTCGTTCGGGATGCCGTGGCAGACCTGGTGATTGATCGAGGTGCAGATCGACTTCGGGTAGGGCGTATAGCCCGGCGGCGCGTAGTTGAGCGGTGCCGGCACCGCGCCCTGCACATTGACGATGTGGTGGTGCGCGAGCTTGTCGAGATGGTCGGTGGTGACGCCGGGCACGACGTGCGGCATGAGCATGTCCAGCACTTCGGACGCGAGCCTGCCGGCGACGCGCATGCCCTCGACATCGGACGGGCTCTTGATCGAAATTGCCATCCCGGGATTATCGCATCGAGGCTCTAGAATCACGGGTTTCCACGGGGGTTTCCCGCCCCGCGCGATGGCCATCGGCAAGCATCTGACCCACTTCGAGGGCGGCAACGCGCTCTCCGAATTCCGCGCCAGGGCGCTGCTCGAGAAGTTGCGCGCCGCCGCGACGAGCATCGAGTCGGTTCGGGCGCGCTACCTGCACGTCGTCTGGACCGACGCCCCGCTGAGCGAAGCCGATCGCGCGCGGGCCGAGCGGTTGCTGCGCTACGGCGATCCTTTCGCGCCTGGCGACGCCGACCTGTCGCTGATTGTCGCGCCGCGTCTCGGCACGATCTCGCCCTGGGCCTCGAAGGCAACCGACATCGCGCGCAATTGCGGCCTGCCGGTGCATCGTGTCGAGCGTGTCACCGAATTCCAGCTGGCGCTGCACCACGGCCTTTTGGGCGGGAGCAAACCGCTCGCTGCGGACGAATGTGCTGCCGTCGCCGCATTGCTCCACGACCGCATGACCGAGAGCGTGCTCGACGACCGCGCCGCGATCGCCCATCTGTTCGACGAGAAGACCGCCGCGCCGGTCGTCGCCGTTGAGATCCACGACCACGGCGAAGGGCTGGCACGCGCCAATCGCGAGTTCGGTCTGGCCCTTTCCGACGACGAGCTTGCCTATCTGCATCGCTCGTTCACCGAGCTGGGTCGCGCGCCCACCGACGTCGAGCTGATGATGTTCGCGCAGGCCAACAGCGAGCACTGCCGGCACAAGATCTTCAACGCCGACTTCACGATCGACGGCAGGGCCGAGCCGCGCTCGATGTTCGCCATGATCCGCAACACCCATGCGCTCGCGCCGCAGCATACGGTGGTGGCGTACAGCGACAACGCGTCGGTGATGGAAGGCGGCGAGATCGAGCGCTGGCGTCCGGACGGCGGAGACACGGCGACGCCGTACCGCGCGAGCACGGCGCCGGTGCATGTGCTGATGAAGGTCGAGACGCACAACCACCCGACCGCGATCTCGCCCTTTCCCGGCGCCTCGACCGGCGCCGGCGGCGAGATCCGCGACGAGGGCGCGACTGGCCGCGGTTCGAAACCGAAGGCCGGCCTCACGGGATTCAGCGTTTCCAACCTGCACTTGCCCGGCACCGATGAGCCCTGGGAGCGCGAGCCCTACGGCAAGCCCGGCCACATCGCCAGCGCACTGCAGATCATGATCGACGGGCCGCTTGGCGGCGCCGCCTTCAACAACGAGTTCGGCCGGCCCAACCTGAACGGCTACTTCCGCGTCTACGAGCAGACGGTCGGCGGCGAGCGGCGCGGCTATCACAAGCCGATCATGATCGCCGGCGGCCTCGGCTCGATCGCCACGAAGCAGACGCACAAGGTCGAGTTTCCTGCCGGTACGCTGCTCGTGCAGCTCGGCGGCCCGGGCATGCGCATCGGCATGGGCGGCGGCGCGGCGAGCTCGATGGCGGCCGGCGCCAACGCCGCCGAGCTCGACTTCGATTCGGTGCAGCGCGGCAACCCCGAGATCCAGCGTCGCGCCCAGGAAGTGATCGACCATTGCCAGGCGCTCGGCGAGAAGAACCCGATCTTGGCGATCCACGACGTCGGCGCCGGCGGCCTGTCGAACGCCTTCCCGGAGCTGGTCGACGGCGCGCATCGCGGCGGCGAGTTCGACCGCGCCGCGATCCCGGTCGAAGAGAGCGGTCTCGCGCCCAAGGAGATCTGGTGCAACGAGAGCCAGGAGCGATATGCAATCGCCCTCGACGCTGGGTCGCTGCCGCAATTTCGCGCCCTGTGCGAGCGTGAGCGCTGTCCGTTCGCGGTCGTCGGCGTCGCGACCGAAGCGCGGCGCCTGGTACTACGCGACGAGGCGGCGAGCGACATCGACATGCCGATGCAGGTGCTGCTCGGCAAGCCGCCGAAGATGCATCGCGACGTGCGTCGTCGCTCCGTCGCGCTGCCTGCGCTCGATCTCACGGGCGTCGAGCTGCGCAAGGCCGCGTTCGACGTGTTGCGCCATCCCACCGTCGCCAGCAAGCGCTTCCTGATCTCGATCGGCGACCGCACCGTCGGCGGCCTGTCGAGCCGCGACCCGATGGTCGGGCCGTGGCAGGTGCCGGTGGCCGATTGCGCGATCACGCTCGCCGACTACCGCGGCTTTCGCGGCGAGGCGATGGCAATGGGCGAGCGCACGCCGCTCGCCGCGCTCGACGCACCGGCCTCGGGACGCATGGCGGTGGGCGAGGCGATCACCAATCTGCTCGCCGCGCCGATCGAGCTCGACCGCGTCAAGCTGAGCTGCAACTGGATGGCGGCGTGCAGCGACGATCCCGCCTCACCGGGCGACGACGCGGCGCTCTACGACACCGTGCATGCCGTCGGCATGGAGCTCTGCCCGGCGCTCGGCATCAGCGTGCCGGTCGGCAAGGACAGCCTGTCGATGCGCACGCGCTGGAAAGACGACGCCGGCGCAGCGAAGCAGGTTACGGCGCCGGTAAGCCTGGTCGTCAGCGCCTTCACGACCCTGACCGATGTCCGGCCGGCGTCGACGCCGCAGCTCCAAGCCGGCGACACGACGCTGATCCTGGTCGACCTCGGCCAGGGTCGCATGCGCATGGCCGGCTCGATGCTGGCGCAGGTGCTCGGCCAGTTCGGCAACGAGGTGCCCGACCTCGACGAGCCGGCGCTGCTGAAGGCGCTGGTCG
>JANXWR010000306.1 GCA_025351025.1 Burkholderiales bacterium
TGCCCGGCTTCAGCGCCGACCAGGACGTGATCGGGCCGGTCGGCGCCTCGATGTCGGGGCTCTTCAACACCGCGCACTGGTCGCCCGACTTCACCAACGCGGCGAACCAGAAGTTCGTGTCCGAGTTCAAAAAGGAATACGGCCGCACGCCAACCCTCTATGCCTCGCAGGGGTACGACACGGCGCAGCTCATCAACGCCGCGGTGCGCGACACCAAGGGCAAGCTCGAAGACCACGAGGCGGTGCGAAAGGCCTTGAAGGCGGCGAAGTTCGACTCGGTGCGGGGCGCCTTCAGGTTCAACACCAACCAATACCCGATCCAGAACTACTACGTTCGCACCGTCGGCAACGACGGCCACGGCGGCCTGGTCAACAAGTCGTTCAACGATCCGATCCTGAAGGACCACGGCGACGCCTACGTGCAAGCCTGCGCGATGAAATAGCCGGCCGGCGCGCCGACCCCTCGTGCCGAGCGTCCTCGTTCTCGAGCAGGCGCTCAACGGCCTGCAGTTCGGGCTGATGCTGTTCCTGCTCGCCGCCGGCCTGACGCTGGTGTTCGGCGTCATGGACATGATCAACCTGGCGCACGGCTCGCTCTACATGGTAGGCGCCTTCCTCGGCGCCTGGATCGTCAGCCTGAGCGGATCGTTCGCGCTCGGCATCGTCGGTGCGGTGCTCGGCACGGCCCTCTTCGGCATGGCGCTCGAATCGACGCTGCTGCGTTCGCTCTATGCGCGCGACCACCTCTCGCAGGTGCTCGCCACCTTCGCGCTGATCCTGATCCTGAACGACGGCACGCGCATGGTCTTCGGCAATGACCTGCCGCTCTCGGCGCCCGAGGCGCTGGCCGGCCCGGTCGAACTGATGCCCGGCCTGTCGTATCCCGCCTACCGGCTCGTCATCATCGGCGCCGGCCTCGCCCTCGCCGCCTTACTCTACCTGCTGGTGGCGAAGACGCGCATGGGCGCGCTGGTCCGCGCCGGCGCCTCGAACCGCGAGATGGCGACGGCCATGGGCGTCGACATCAAGCGTCTGTTCACGATCGTGTTCGGCATCGGCGCGGGCCTTTGTGCGGTGGCCGGCGTGCTGATGGGGCCGCTGCTTGCGGTGCAGGTAGGCATGGGCGAGAACATCCTGATCCTCGCCTTCGTCGTCATCGTCATCGGCGGCATCGGCTCGATCCGCGGCGCGCTCGTCGGCGCGCTGCTCGTCGGCGTCGTCGACACCTTCGGCCGCACCGTCATGCAGTCGCTGTTCCGCGAGTTCCTGCCGCCGCAGATGGCGATCGCGGCCGGCCCCGCCGTGGCTTCGGTGGCAATCTACGTGTTCATGGCGGCGGTGCTGGCGATCAAGCCGCAGGGCCTGTTCCCGGCGCGCGGGTGAGATCCTTCGCTGCGCTCAGGATGACGGCCATGATGGTGCCGGTCGTGACGGTGACGCTCGCGGCGTCCAGGCCCCTGTCATGCTGAGCGAAGCGAAGCATCTCGCCGTCGGCGCGACCGCGATGGCCGTTCTCGCCGCGCTGCTCCTGCCTCTTGCTCTGCACGCGCTCGGCCTCGATTTCTACGTCAGCACCGCCGGCAGGATCGTCGTCTTCGCCATCGCCGCGACCAGCCTCAACCTCGTGCTCGGCTATGGCGGCATGGTCTCGTTCGGCCATGCCGCGTTCTTCGGCCTCGGCGCCTACGCGGCCGGCGTGCTCATCAGCGAAGGCGTGCTCAACGCCGGCGTGCATCTGCTCGCCACGGTCGCGGTGACGGGCTTGGCCGCGCTCGTCATCGGCGCGATCTCGCTGCGCACGCGCGGCGTCTACTTCATCATGATCACGCTCGCCTTCGGGCAGATGCTGTTCTACCTGGCCAACTCGATCAAGGGCTACGGCGGCGACGAGGGCCTGAACATCCGCGCACGCTCGATGCTCGGCTTCGGCCTCGACCTGAAAGACGCACCGACCTTCTACTACGTCGCCCTTGCCTTGCTCGCCGCGACGCTGCTCGGCCTGCACGCCTTCGTGGGCTCGCGCTTCGGCCGCGCCATCGTCGCGACGCGCGACGACGACCTGCGCGCCGAGGCGCTCGGCTTTCCGACCTATCGCTATCGGCTCATCCTGTTCGTCGTGGCCGGCGCCGTCGCCGGCATCGCCGGCGCGCTCTCGGTCAACCAGCAGGGCTACGTCAGCCCGAACCTGCTGCACTGGACGCAGTCGGGCACGCTGATGGTGATGGTCATCCTCGGCGGCGTCGCCTCGCTCTGGGGCGGCGTGCTCGGCGCCGCGGTGCTGGTGCTGCTGCAGGAGTCGCTCTCGGCGTACACGACGCACTGGGAGTTCTGGACCGGCTGGGTGCTGCTCGCGGTCGTGCTGTTCGCGCGGCACGGCCTGGCCGGCTGGCTCTCGACCGCGTGGCGGCGCATGCCATGAACAGGCCCACCGCCGGCAACCTGCTGCTCGACGTGCAGCGCTTGTCGAAGCGCTTCGGCGGCGTCGTCGCCAGCGCCGGCGTCGACCTGCAGGTGTTCCAGGGTGAGGTGCATGCGCTGATCGGCCCGAACGGCGCCGGCAAGACGACGCTGGTCGCCCAGCTTGCCGGGCAGCTCCGACCCGACAGCGGCCGCATCGTCTTCGATGGTGCCGACATCACGCGCTTGTCGCCGCACGAACGCGCGCGCCGCGGGCTGGCGCGCTCGTTCCAGGTCACGCGCCTGTTCCGCAGCTTCGGCGTGGCCGAGAACGTCGCGCTCGCCATCCAGGCGGCAGGCGACGGACCCCATCATCCTGAGCGTAGCGAAGGATCTCGTCCCGCGCCGGGATCCTTCGCTTCGCTCAGGATGACCGTGCAGCAGCTGCTCGACGAGATCTGCCTTGCCGACAAGGCCGAGGCGACGATCGACGCCCTTTCGCACGGCGAGCAGCGTGCGCTCGAGGTCGGACTGGCCATCGCCAGCCGGCCGCGCCTGGTGCTGCTCGACGAGCCGATGGCCGGCATGGGCCACGACGAATCGCATCGCATGGAAGCACTCATCGCGCGGCTGCGCCGGCAGACGACCGTGCTCCTGATCGAGCACGACGTCGACGCCGTGTTCCGCCTCGCCGACCGCGTCTCGGTGCTGGTGAGCGGCCAGGTCATCGCCAGCGGCGCGCCGGCGGCGGTGCGCGCCGACGCCGGCGTGATCGCGGCCTACCTGGGCGAGGAATGAGCGCCGTCGTCGCGTCCGCTCTCGGCATCGAGCCGCTGCTCGAGGTGCGTGCGCTGCACGCGGGCTACGGCGCGAGCGAGGTGCTGCACGGCGTCGACCTGCAGGTCGGGCCAGGCGAGGCCGTGGCACTGCTCGGCCGCAACGGCATGGGCAAGACGACGCTGGTGCGCGCCATCACGGGGCTCAACCCGGCGCGCAGCGGGCAAGTGGTCTTTCGTGGCGAGCGCGTCGAGGCCGAGCCGCCGCATCGCATCTCGCGGCGCGGCATCGGCCTGGTGCCCGAAGGCCGACAGATCTTCGCCAACCTCACGGTGCTGGAGCACCTGAGCGCGTTCGAGCGCGCCGGCGATGCATCGTCGTCGTCGAGCCGGGGCAGCGCCGCCGATCGCATCGGCCACGTCTTCGAGCTGTTCCCGCGCCTCTACGAGCGGCGCACCCATCTCGGCAACCAGCTCTCGGGCGGCGAGCAGCAGATGCTGGCGATCGGCCGCGCCCTCGTCACCGAGCCGCGCCTCCTGATCCTCGACGAAGCTACAGAAGGCCTCGCGCCGCTGGTGCGCCAGGAGATCTGGCATTGCCTGGCGGCCCTGCGCGTGCGCGGCCAGGCGATCCTCGTCATCGACAAATACGTGCATCGCCTGATCCAGCTCGCCGACCGGCATGTCATCCTCGAAAAGGGCCGCGTCGCCTGGACAGGGAGCTCGGCCGAGCTCGACGCCGATGCCTCGATCTGGCAAGGTTACCTGGGAGTGTGAAGACGATGACGTTCGCAAGCGACCCCGACATCGACAAGGCCTACCGGCCGAGCGGGGCGCTCGCGCCGGGCACCTTCGAGGCGAACATGGTGCTCTATCGCGAACGCTCGGCCGAGGCCTACCGCTCGCTGTCGCACGAGCGCGACCTTTGCTACGACGCGGCGAGCGGCCAGTGCCTCGATCTCTTTCCCGCGCCGGGGCCGGGACTCAAACCCGTGTTCGTCTTCATCCATGGCGGCTACTGGCGCATGCTGAGCAAGAGCGAATCGACCTTCATGGCCGGCGCGCTGACGCGCCGTGGCATCAGCGTCGTCGCGGTCGACTACACACTGGCGCCGGCGGTGAACCTGGCCGAAATCGTGCGCCAGGTGCGCACCTCGATCGCCTGGCTGCATCGGAACGGCCGCGGCTACCACATCGATCCCGAGCGCATCTACGTCGGCGGCAGCTCGGCCGGCGGCCACCTCACGGGTGCGGTCATCGCGGGCGGCTGGCGCGAGGCGATGGGCCTGCCCGAGAACGCGATCAAGGGTGCGATTCCGGTGAGCGGCATCTTCGACCTGGCCCCGCTCGCGAAGTCGTTCGTCAACGAATGGATGAAGTTCGACGACGCGCAAGTTCAGTCGCTGAGCCCGATCCACCATCTGCCGCCGGCGCCGTGCAAGATGGTCGTCTCCTGGGGCGCCGACGAGACGAGCGGCTTTCACGACCAGTCGCATGCCTGGCTCGCAGCGTGGCGCGGCGCCGGCTATCCCGCGGTCGAGCTGATGGCGCCGGGCCGGCATCACTTCGACATCGTGCTCGACTGGTGCGACGACGATTCAGCGATGACGCGCGCGTTGGCGACCATGATCCTCGGATGACCTGCCATGACTGACATGCTCCCGCCCATCGAGCTGCATGCGCCCGACATTTCTCGCTGGAAAGACGGTGGCGCCGGTGTCGACTGGGTCCACGCCTTCGACTCCGGCCGCACCGGCCCCAAGGTGATGGTGCAAGCCCTGACCCACGGCAACGAGATCTGCGGCGCGATCGCGCTCGACTGGCTGCTCGTCAGCGGCTTTGGGCCGCCGCGCGGCACGCTGACGCTGGCCTTCGCCAACGTCGAGGCCTACGCCCGCTTCGATCCAGCCGACCCATTTCCCTCGCGCCTGATCGACGAGGACTACAACCGCGTCTGGTCCGACGAGACGCTGTTCGGCCCGCGCGATTCGCTCGAGCTGCGCCGCGCCCGCGCGCTGCGACCCTTCGTCGACGCGGCCGACTTCCTGTTCGACATGCACAGCATGAGCGAGGCCTGCCGGCCACTGATGGTGTGCGGCACCGTTGAGAAGAACGTGGCCTATGCGCGCGATCTCGGCGTACCCGGCGACCTGCTTGTCGACACCGGCCACCCGGCCGGCAAGCGCATGGTCGACCGCGGCGGCTTCGGCGATCCCGCGAGCCCGAAGCGCGCCCTGCTGATCGAGTGCGGCCAGCATTGGGAGCGCGCCGCCGCCGACGTCGCCATCGACGCGCTCGTTCGCTTCCTCGGCCTCACCGGTGCCGCCGATGCAGCCTGGGTGGCCGCGAATACGCGGCTGCCGCTGCCGCCGGTTCAACGCCTGGTGCGCGTGACCGAGCCGGTGGTGGCCAAGAGCGCCGACTTCCGTTTTCTCGTACCGACGGTCGGGCTCTCGGTGATTCCGAAAGCCGGTACGCCGATCGCGCAGGACGGCGATCACGTCTGGACCACGCCCTACGACGATGCAGTGCTGGTGATGCCGGGGACGCGCAACCTCAAGCCGGGTGGGACGGCGGTGAGACTGGGGCGATTCGAGGATTGAGGTTCGGTCCAGCGACGGATGCAGGCCTGACTATCGCGTCAGATGCGCGATGAGCGCACCGACACCGAACGTCCACGGCTCGGTCTTGTCGCAATGGTTGACGCGATTGACCAGCGCGCCCAGGCGCGGCGTGTGTACGGTGACCACATCGCCCACCGCATGCGTGAAACCCTGGCCGGGCCCGTAGCGGTCCTTGGTCGGCGCGAACATGGTGCCCATGAACAGCATCAGCCCGTCGGGATAGCGGTGGTTCGCGCCGATCGCCTGCGCGGCCAGGTCGAGCGGGTCGCGGCTGATCTTCGACATCGAGCTCGATCCGCTGAGCTCGAATCCGTCGAGCCCGTCGACGCGCAGCATCACGTCGCAGCTACGCACGTCGTCGATGCCGAAGCGATCGTCGAACAAGCGGATGAACGGGCCGATGGCGCAGGAGGCGTTGTTGTCCTTGGCCTTGCCGAGCAGAAGCGCGCTGCGGCCCTCGAAGTCGCGCAGGTTGACGTCGTTGCCCAGTGCCGCACCGACGACCTCGCCGCGACTGTTGATCGCCAGCACGATCTCGGGCTCGGGGTTGTTCCACTGCGAGCCGCGATGGATGCCGACCTCGACGCCGACGCCGACCGCCGACATCGGCTGCGACTTGGTGAAGATCTCGGCGTCGGGCCCGATGCCGACCTCGAGGTACTGCGACCACATGCCCTGCGCCACCAGCACCTCCTTGAGGCGGGCCGCTTCGGGCGAGCCCGGGCGCACGCTGGACAGGTTGTCGCCGATCACCGCGACGACGGCCTTGCGCGCGGCCTCGGCGCGCGAGGCGTCGCCGCGCGTCTGCTCCTCGATGACGCGCTCGAGCATGCTGGCCACGAAGGTCACGCCGGCGGCCTTGAGCGCCTGCAGGTCGCAGGGCGCCAGCAGCCAGGGTTGGGTCGTGTCGCGCGTGAGCGGATCGCAGTTCGCCAGGGCATCGGCAAGACCCGCGATGCGCGGCAGATCCGCCGCGGCGGCGATCACCGCCCGAGGCCATGCCAGCTCCAACAATTCGCTCACGGTGCGCGCCACGGCGGACAGGTCGTGCAAGCCGTCTTCCCGCACCAGCACCGGCACCGGGCCGCCGCGCTGCGGCACCCATGCCCGGCCGATCAGGGTGGCCGAGCCATGATCGGCGGGCAGCACGGCGCCCGGCGAGAGTCGATCGCGCAGTGTGTTCATGACCGATCCTCTCCGCTGGTTACGCCGTGGGCAAATGGTCGAGGAAGTCGAGGATCGCCGCGTTGGTCTCTGCAGGACTTTCCTGCTGCACCCAGTGGCCGACGCCGGGAATGAGCGTCAAGCCGCGCAGGTTTGGCACGACCGGCTTCATCATCGCCGTGAGGTGCTCGGCCGTCGCGCCGCGAATGACGACGTCCTTCGATCCGGCGATGAAGAGGACCGGCTGTCGAACCTGGGTGCCCGCGAGCTGCGGCGTCGTTTCCCAGTTGCGGTGGAAGTTGCGGTAGTAGTTGATGCCGCCGCGAAAGCCCGCCTCCTTGAACTCGCCGACGTAGTAGTCGAGGTCCTCGGCGCTGAGCCAGTCGGGCAGGGCCTTGGCCGCGCCGAGGCGCGGGATCCAGCCGCCGGCGGCGCGCTTCGGGTCGGTGACCAGAGGCGCTTCGCGCGGCGAATCCGGCGACAGGTACAGGCGGCTCAGGATGGCGTGCGGGTCGGCATCGAACTCCGCCTCGGCCACGCCCGGCTCCTGGAAGTACAGGATGTAGAAGAAGTCGTCGCTGTGCGCCTTCTTCAGCATGTCGACCAGCGACATCGGGCCGCGCCCGCCGAAGGGCACGCTCATCGCCACCAGCGCCGTGAACCGCTCGGGGTGAAGCAGCATGCATTGCCAGGCGACGATGGCGCCCCAGTCGTGCGAGACCAGCACCGCCGTCTTCTCGCCGAGCGCGTCGACGATGCCGACGATGTCGGCGCCGACGTGGTGGATGTCGTAGTCTTCCACCGCGTCCGGCTTGTCGGTCTTGCCGTAGCCGCGCATGTCCGGCGCGACGGCGCGGTAGCCCGCCGCCGCCAGCGCCGGCAACTGATGCCGCCACGAATACCAGGATTCGGGCCAGCCGTGCACGAGGATGACCAGCGGCCCGCTGCCCATCTCGGCGATGCGCATCGTGATGCCGTTGACCTGGATGAAGCGCAGGGTCGGTGTCGTCGAGTGGTTCATGCCAGCTCCGCTTGCCGGGACATCTCGGCGATGAGCGCGGGCAAGCGCGCCGCCGCGGCGCCGGCGGCCGCACCCGCCGACCGCGCCAGCGCGATCCGGTCGGCGTCGTCGGGCGCGACGCCGCGCATGTACACCGCCGCCGCGTTCAGCCGGCACTGCGCCAGCCATTCGCTCAGCCCGGCATGCTGGCGGCAGCGGCCCATGTTGACGATGCTCACCAGCCACATGCGCAGCCAGTCGACCGGGTGCTCGGGGCTGGGCACGACGGCGCACGGCGCGTTCTTCTCCGCCTCGGGCAGGTGGCATTCGACGTAGGCGATCAGCGCCGCGCTGAACAGGGGCTGGCAGGTGCGCACCATGGCCAGGTTGATGCGCTCGCCGTCGAACACGCGCAGGTCCGCCGGCGGATGGACGATGGCGGTGGCGCTGCAGTCGACGTAGAGCGTGTCGGGATCGGCCGCGACGGTTCCCTTGGCGAGCACGATCCGGTCGCGCTCGATGCGTTGGACGCGGCCGAGGCGGACGACGTCCGCGATGCTCCGCAACTGCGCCCGCTCGCCCGGCGACACGGTGGCGCAGCGGTAGGTCGTGGGCTGCACCGACGGGTCGATGCGCAGCAGGAGTCCCTTGGCCTCGAGCCGGGCGAACAGGTCGGCCGCGGAGCTGGCCTCGACGATCGCCTGCAGCTGGTCGCGCTGCGTGCCCATGCTGCGCTCGAAGTTCTCGAGGCCTGGCTGCACGTTGGCGCGGTTCATCATCCAGGCGTCGCGCGGCATGATCCAGCGGATGCGCGACGGCGGCACGCCCTTCTCGAGCAGCCAGAGGATCGCGTCCATGCCGGTCTTGCCGGAGCCGACCACGGTGTAGGCTGCGTACGCCCGGTCGATCTGCGGCAGCGCGTTGAGCGGCACGCAGCGCACGCCACCGGCCACGGCGTAGCGGGGCGGATGGGTGGAGGGCACGGTGGTGCGCGCATGCGTCGCATCGACGACCTTTCGCCGCACCGTCACTTCCCGGACCTGCCCGCTGGTCAGCGACGTGACGCGATGGCCGCCGTCGGCCGCGGCGTGGTGTTCGGACATCGGCAGCCACCGCACCCGGCCCGACGGCAGGAAGCGCTGTTGCATCACTTGGTCGAAATAGGCCAGCACCTCCGCGCCCGAGGCAAGCCCGTACAGGCCGGCGTTGATCCCGGCTTCGTCCCTGGCGCCGTGGCCGAGCTCGCGCGACGCCACGCCGTACCACTGCGAAGGCTGGTGCAGCCGCACGAACGGATAGGCGTGATTCCAATGGCCGCCCGGACGATGGTTGCGGTCGACCATGAGCACCGTGGCGGTGGCGTCTTCGGTCAGCAGCGTG
>JANXWR010000125.1 GCA_025351025.1 Burkholderiales bacterium
CCGTCGACGTCGGCTTTCTCGCCGCCGACCCGGCCGCGCTCGCCGCCGCCTTCGACGTCGCGCCGCTCACCAAAGACGCTTTCGCCGTCATCTGGACGACGACGCCGTGGACGCTGCCGGCGAACCAGGCGCTCAACCTCAACCCGAGCCTCCTCTACTCGCTGGTCGACACCGAGCGCGGCCTGCTCGTGCTGGCGAGCGCGCTGGTCGAGAAGTGCCTGGCTCGCTTCGGGCTCGCCGGCACAGTGGTGGCGAGCGTGCTCGGCAGCAAGCTCGAAGGCCTCGGCTTTCGCCATCCGCTCGCCGCTGTCGACCCCCGCTACGACCGCATCGCGCCGGTCTACCTCGCCGACTACGCGACCGCCGAAGACGGCACCGGCATCGTCCATTCGTCGCCGGCCTACGGCATCGAGGACTTCAATTCCTGCCGCGCGCACGGTCTGGCGGTCGACGACATCCTCAATCCGGTGCAGGGCAACGGCGTCTTCGAGGCGGCGCTGCCGCTCTTCGGCGGCGAGCACATCTGGAAGGCGACGCCGCACATCGTCGAGGCCTTGCGCGCCGCGGGCCGGCTCTTCGACAGCTCGACGCTCTTGCACAGCTATCCGCACTGCTGGCGGCACAAGACGCCGGTCATCTATCGCGCCGCGGCGCAGTGGTTCGTGCGCATGGACGCGCCCGACGCCTCGAGCGCCGGCGTGTTCGCCATCGACCCGGCGCCGCAGACGCTGCGCGAGTGCGCGCTCGACGCCATCGACGCCACCGAGTTCTATCCCGAGAACGGCCGTGCCCGCCTGCACGACATGATCGCGCACCGGCCCGACTGGTGCATCAGCCGGCAGCGCAACTGGGGCGTGCCGCTGCCCTTCTTCCTGCACAAGGTTACGGGCGAGCTGCATCCCGACACGCTCGCCCTGATCGACCGCGCGGCGAAGATCGTCGACGAAGGCGGCGTCGAGGCTTGGTCGCGGCTCTCCGCCGAAGACGTGATCGGCGCCGAGGGTGAGCACTCGGCCGCGCACTACGCCAAGAGCAACGACATCCTCGACGTCTGGTTCGATTCGGGCTCGACCTTCTTCCACGTGCTGCGCGGCAGCCACCCGGGCACGGCGAATTCCGACGACGACGGCAAGAGCCCCGAGGCCGACCTCTACCTCGAAGGCCACGACCAGCACCGCGGCTGGTTCCATTCGTCGCTGCTGATCGCCTGCGCGATGGAAGGCCACGCGCCCTATCGCGGCCTGCTCACGCACGGCTTCACCGTCGACGGCTCCGGCCGCAAGATGAGCAAGAGCCTGGGCAACTTCATCGGCCTGCGCGAAACCACCGACAAGCTCGGCGCCGAGATCATCCGCCTGTGGTGCGCCTCGACCGACTATTCCGGCGACCTCGCCATCGACGACAAGATCCTGGCCCGCGTCGTCGACGCCTACCGGCGCATCCGAAACACGCTGCGCTTCCTGCTCGCCAACACCAGCGACTTTGACGCCACGCAAGACGCGGTGCCGCTCGGCGAGGTGTTCGAGATCGATCGCTGGGCGCTGGCGCGCAGCGCCGCGCTGCAGGCCGAGATCGTCGGCAGCTTCGACGAGGCACGCGGCGTCTTCGTCGGCGGCCACTACGGCGCCTACGAGTTCCACCCGGTGGTCGCCAAGCTGCAGGTGTTCTGCTCGGAGGATCTCGGCGCCTTCTATCTCGACATCCTGAAGGACCGCCTCTACACGACGGCGCCGAAGTCGCTGGCGCGTCGCTCGGCGCAGACCGCGCTCTGGCACATCGCCCAGGCGATGCTGCGCTGGATGGCGCCGATGCTGAGCTTCACCGCCGAGGAGGCGTGGAAGACGGCAGGGCCGAAAGGATCGGCGTCGATCTTCGTCGAGACCTACCTCGACGTGCGGCCCTGGCACGACGACGCGCTGCTCGCTCGCTGGAAGCGCATCGCCGAGGTGCGCGCCGAATCGAACCGGCAGATCGAGCTGCTGCGCGCCGAAGGCAAGCTCGGCTCGTCGCTGCAGGCCGAGGTCACCATCAAGGCCGGCCCGAAGCGGTCGGCCGAGCTGGCTGCGCTCGGCGACGACCTTCGCTTCGTGCTCATCACGTCGGCGGCCCGCGTCGAGTCTGCCGGCGACACGGCCGACGCGAGCGAGTTCTTCGTCCATGTCGCACCGAGCGCCGGCACCAAGTGCGAGCGATGCTGGCACTACCGCAGCGACGTCGGCGTCGATCCCCGGCACCCGACGATCTGCGGCCGTTGCACCAGCAACCTGTTCGGCGCCGGCGAACCGAGGGAGTTCGCCTGATGGCGGCGAAGCGCTCGACGTCGATCTGGCTCTGGCTCGGCATCGCGCTGGCCGTCATCCTGCTCGACCAGTTGACGAAGACGCTGATCAGCCGCACCTTCGAGCTCAACGACAGCCGCACCATCACCTCGTTCTTCAACATCGTGCGCGCGCACAACACCGGCGCCGCCTTCTCCTTCCTCGCCGGCGCCGACGGCTGGCAACGCTGGTTCTTCATCGGCCTGGGCGCCGTGGCGGCCGTCTTCATCGTTTTTCTGCTCGCCCGCCATGGCGGCCAGCGCCTGTTCGGTTGGGCTCTGGCTCTCATCCTCGGCGGCGCCCTCGGCAACGTCATCGACCGCGTGCTGCACGGCCACGTCGTCGACTTCCTCCAGTTCCACTGGGGGAGCGCCTACTTTCCGTCGTTCAACATCGCCGACAGCGCCATCACGGTCGGCGCCGTGCTGCTCATCCTCGACGAGCTGCTGCGCGTGCGCCGCGGCCGCTGAAGCCAGCCGCACCGAGCGCGCTCCTTCAGCGCGCGCCAAAGGTCTGCGTCCAGTAGATGTCGAGCTTGCTTGCCGGCTCGACGGCGTAGGCGGCGCCCATGTCGACGAAGTCCGGCGACATCAGGTTGACGCAGTGGCCCGGGCTGGCCAGCCAGCCGGCGACGACCTGATCCGGCGAGCCGAGGCCAGCGGCGATGTTCTCGCCGACGTAGTGCCATCGATAGCGGGCGCTGGCGGCGCGTTGCCGCACCGAGGCGCCCGCGGGATCGGCGTGGCTGAAGTAGTCGCGGCTGGCCATGTCGCGGCTGTGCGCCAGTGCCGCCTCGGCCAGCGCCTCGTTCCAGGCGAGCGGTCGCGCGCGCTGGAACTGCTCGTCGCCGCAGGCACGCGACTGTCCTCGCGCCAGGTTGACGAGACGAAGCACAGCCTGGCCGGCCTCGCGCCAGTCGCCGAGACCTTCGGGCACGAGCGGTCGCGCCAGGTTGATGCGCCACGACGCGCCCGAGCGCGACACGCCGATCTGCGAATAGCGCGGGTCGAGCAGGGTGCGGCAATAGCGCGCTTCGATGAGGCGACGGATCTCGACCGCGTTGCCTGGCCCCGAAAACAGGATCGAGGTCGCTGCCGCGGCGCGATAGCCGCTCGCCTTCAGCGCGTCGCCGAACCGTCCCTCGCGGCCGGGATCGACGGCGGCGAGCGCCGACGAGGGCGCGAGCGGCGCGGCGATCGGCTCACGACGACCTTCGCACTCGCGCGGCACCGACCGATAGTCGTTGATCAGGGCGATCAGGTCGGCTTCGCCGGCTGCCTGCGCCGGCGTCGCCGTCAGCAAGCAGGCGACGAAAAGAAAGACGGCCGCCGCTCGCACGCCGCGGTCATTTCTTCGGCCAGTGCCGCGCCCACACCGCGGCGACGCGAGGGTCGGCCTCGATGCGCGCCAGCAAGGCCGAGAACTCCGGCCGCGACGCGGCCAGCGCCTTGCGCGCGCCGCTCCACATCGAGACCGTCGCGGCCAGGATGTCGAGCGCGCCGAGGCGATCGCCCGAGAGCCAGGGCGTCGCCGGAAACTGGTCGGCGAAGAGCGCCCACAGCTCGTGCAGGCGGGCCCGACCGCGCGTCTGCATCGCTTGCTTGGCGGCCTCGTCGGGGTCGGGATACCAGCGGTCGGGATAGTCGAGGATGCCGATGCCGGCATAGCAGTTGGCGGCCACGTAGACCAGGCCGCGGATCTGCTGCGCGCGCCGCGACGGATCGGTGGCCATGAGGCCGCTCACCGGATGTGTCAGGCCGAGGTGCACGAGGATCGCCGCGCTCTCCGAGAGGACGCTGCCGTCGTCGAGCACCAGGGTAGGTATCTGCGCCAGCGGGTTGACGCGCTTCAGCTCCTCGAGGCCGGGCGACGGCTTCCACGACGCCGCGTCGACCTTGCGGTAGTCGAGGCCGGCGACGTCGAGCGCCGCTTCGGCGGCGGCCGAGCCCGAGCCCTGGGTGCCAAACAAGGTCAGCATGCTGCCTCCTCAGGGAATGAGGACGCTCGAGCCGGTTGTCTTTCGCGCCTCGAGGTCGCGATGCGCCTGCGCCGCGTCGGTCAGCGCGTAGTGCTGCGCGATGTGGATCTTGACCTGGCCGCTCTGCACGACGGCGAACAAGTCGTCCGACATCGACTGCATCGCCTCGCGCGTCGCGATGTGCGTGAACAGCGTTTGCCGCGTTACATAGAGCGAGCCGCGCGCGCCGAGCATGCCGGGCGCGAACGGTGGCACCACGCCCGAGGCGTTGCCGAAGCTCGCCATCAGGCCGAACGGACGCAGGCAGTCGAGCGACTTCTCCCAAGTGTCCTTGCCGATCGAGTCGTAGACGACCTTGACGCCCTTGCCCTCGGTGATCTCCTTGACCCGCGCCGCGAAGTCTTCGGTGCGGTAGTTGATCGTGAAGGCGGCGCCGTTGTCGCGCGCCAGTGCGCATTTCGCCTCGCTGCCGGCGGTGCCGATGAGCCTGAAGCCGAGCGCCTTCGCCCACTGGCAGGCGATCAGTCCGACGCCGCCGGCGGCCGCGTGGAAGACGACGAAGTCGCCCGCCTGCAAGCCTTCCTGCGGCCGAGTGCGCTTGAGCAGGTACTGCGCCGTGAGCCCCTTCAGCATCATCGCCGCGCCCGTTTCGAACGAGATCGCCTCGGGCAGCTTGACGACGTTCTTCGCCGCCATGACGCGCGCCAGCGAGTAGGCGCCGGGCGCGCCGCCGCAGTAGGCGGCGCGGTCGCCGGCCTTCAGGTGGGTGACGCCGTCGCCCACCGCCTCGACCACGCCGGCGCCTTCGTTGCCGAGCGAAAGCGGCATCGGCAGCGGGTAGACGCCCGAGCGCTGGTAGACGTCGATGTAGTTGAGGCCGCAGGCGTGATGGCGGATGCGGATCTCGCCCGGGCCCGGCTCGCCGACGGGCAGGTCGACCAGTTGCATCTCCTCGGGGCCGCCGGCTTTCTCGATGCGGATGGTCGGGCTCAGGGTCGTGGTCATGGTGTTCTCGCAGGAATCAGGTGCGCTATCGTGCCAGAGCCCATGAGTCCGCACAGCACGCCGCCATGAAGCGCCTGACACGCGCGCCGAACCTGGCGATCGCCACGCTCTGGGCCGACATGCTGTGCCACGCCGGCGTCGAGGCCACCGTGCAGCGCAAGTACGCGAGCAGCATCGTCGGCGAGCTGCCGCCCGACCAGGCGCTGCCCGAGGTCTGGATCAGCGAGGACGACGAGCTCGAGCGCGCGCGCAGTCTGCTCCATGAGCTGCGCCATCCGCCGCACCGGCACTGGGCCTGCCCGCAGTGTCACGAAGTGATCAACGGGCCTTTCGAGCAGTGCTGGAACTGCGGCGCCGACATGCCCTCGTTGTCATCCTGAGCGGAGCGAAGGATCTCGCGCCACGACGAGACCCTTCGCTGCGCTCAGGGTGACAGCTTCAGTACGTACCCGGATAGGCGCCGCCGTCGGCGAGCACGTTCTGCCCGGTGATGTAGGCCGCGTGCACGCTGCAGAGAAAGGCGCAGATCGAGCCGAACTCCTCCGGTGTGCCAAAGCGCCTGGCGGGAATGCCGCGCTGCCGCGCTTCGGCCACCTGCTCGAGCGTCTTGCCCTCGCGCGCCGCGGTCGCGGCCGAGACGGTACGGATGCGATCGGTGTCGAACACGCCGGGCAAGAGGCCGTTGATGGTGACGCCGCGCGCGGCGATGCCAGTGCGCGCCAGGCCGGCGATGAAGCCGGTGAGCCCGCTG
>JANXWR010000380.1 GCA_025351025.1 Burkholderiales bacterium
TCGATGCCGCCTTCGCCTTTCTTGCCGGCGACCTTGAGGTCGAGCACGGCGAAGAACGAGCGCAGGCCGTCGTCGAGGCGGGCCTGCTTGAACTGCGACCAGCCCTGCATGTAGAGCGCGCGGTCGTGGTACGGCACCGACGGGCCGCCGGCGAGCACGGTGGCGAACGCCTTCTCGGCGTTCGGGTAGTCCCTGGCCGTGAACAGCAGCTCGCCGCGCCGGAACTGCGCTTCGTCGCGGAAGCGGTTCAGCGGGTAGTCCTTGACCAGCCGGTCGAGCGTCTTCAGCGCCGTCGGCAGGTCGCCGCCCTGCTCGTAGGCGCGCGCCAGCTGGTAGAGCACGCGGTCGTTGCCCGGGTCGTTCGGATAGGTCTTCAGGAAGTCCTGGTAGCGGGCGATCGCCACCTTGTAGTCGGGCGCATCGATGCCGGTGCTGTTGGCGCTCTTGTTGTCGGCCAGGTCCATCTCGAGGTCGCCGATGCGGCGCATCGCCTCCGAGCGCTGCGGCGCCTTCGGCGAGATCTCGAGGAACTTGCGATAGGCGTCGATCGCCTGCACTTCGGTGACGGCGACGTCGCGGTCCTTCTCGACCGCGACCTGGCGGCCGGCCAGCGTCTTCAGCGTCGGCTCGTTGTCGGGCGTGCCCTTCGGACCGCTGCGGAAGAAGGAGAACGAGAACATCGAGCACGAGGCGAGCAGGAAGGAGGCGCAGAGCAGGACGCCCGCGCGAAGCAAGCTGTCGCCCTGAGCGAAGCGAAGGGTCTCGCCGCCACGAGATCCTTCGCTGCGCTCAGGATGACAGAGAGCGAGCTCAGGACGACAGAGCGCGAAATCAGGGCTTGGCCGGCGCACGAACGCTCTCCTTGGTGGCGTAGGCGCGGTCGTAGAGCTGGGCCAGCGCGAAGCGCGCCTGCGTCGTGTAGTCGGCCAGGCGCTCCTGCTGGTTGGTCAGCTCGGCGATGGCGATGTCCTGCAAGCCGCGCTGCTGCTCGCGGCCGAGCGACGCGACGCGCGGGATCATGACGTCGAGCAGCGGCGTGAGCGCGGCGATGCGCTTGCCGAAGGCGTCGAAGCGCGCCGGCTCGTCCTTCTGCGCCTGGGTCAGGTCGGTGTCGCGACGCTTCAGCTCGACGAGCTCGGTGTCGATGCGCTGCAGCTCCTTTTTCATGTCCCAGATTCGCGCCGTCTGCTCCTGCACCAGTTGCCAGGAGAGTACGCCCGCGGCAAGGCGGACGCGATCGCGCAGCGCCACCACCTCGGCATCGGCGCCAGGCGCCTCGATCGCCGCGCGCATCGCCTTGACGCGATCGAGCAGGTCGAGCTCCTTGGTGTCGGCGAAGGCCAGGCCGTCGCCTGCTTCCTCGCCCTTGGCGAGCTCGTCGGCGACGCCGTCGCGGCGCTTCTGCAGCAGCTCGATGCCGGTGTCGCCGGCACGCGCCTGGACCGGCGGCAGATGCTCGGCGAAGGCCTTGCGGCGGGTCGCCAGCATGGCGTCGAAGATGCCGAGCTTGTCGCGCCACTCGTCGAGGTTCCTGGCCAGGAAGCGCAGGTCACGGTAGTTCTTGAACGCCTCCTGGAACTCGTGCTGCGCCAACACCTGCGAGAGATGGGTCGCATGCGGCACGTCGGGCAGGTCGCCAACGCGCCAGAACCAGCCCATCTCGTCGCCGGGATTGACGTCGATCATGGCGTCGATCCACTTCGTCGAGCGCAGCGCGACGATCGATTCCTTGAGCGCCTTGTTCTCCTGCTCGAAGGCGGAGATCGCGGTGTTGTAGCGCTCGAGCGCCTGGCCGTAGGCGCCGAGCTTGACGAAGGCGTAGGGCACGGCGATGCGCGCCTCGAGCGCGGCCGAGTCGCCGGCGTCGCGGTCGGCGAGCTCGAGCCAGGGCACGAGCGCCAGCTTCGGGTCCTTGAGCGAATCGGCGGCCCAGCCGAAGCCGAGCAGCGCCTTGTTCGATTGCAGGCTCTTCAGGCGCACCCGCTGCAGGTAGTTGCGCGCGGCGGTCGGGTCGCCTTCGCTCAGCGCCGAAAAGCCGAGCGCCACGTTGGCCCGGTCGCGCAGGCTCCGGTACTCCTCGTTCTCGGCCCGCATGCGGCCGACGTCGTCGAGGATAGTCGTGCCGCGGGCGATGCTGCGTGGCGTCTCGCGCAGCTTGAGCAGCGCCACGCCGAGATTGAAGCGCGCGTAGCGCGAGCTCGTCGCCTTCAGCGACATGCCGTTCAGCACGTCGGCGGCGGCGTTGTAGTCGCCGTGCGACATGAGCAGGTTGGCCTGCAGCAGGATGCGTTCTTCCTCGAGCGCGGTCGGCAGGTTGTTCTCGACCTGCGCCAGCGCGTTCTCGGCCTCGGGCAGGTAGCCGCGCTGGTAGCGGATCTTGGCCAGGAAGAACCAGGCGCGGTCGCGCACCGTCGGTGATGCGCCCTTGTCGATCAGGCGCGCGAAGATCTGGCCGGCTTCCTTCGTCAGGCCGTACGAGAGCAGCATGCCGCCGCGCAGCACCTCGGCCTCGTCGTCGTGGTGGACGACCCGCTCGAAGTGCTGCGAGGCCATCAGCGTCGTCACCGACGTGAAGTAGTGGTCCTGGAAGAAATGGAACAAGGCGTCGCCGTAGTGCGGGTCCTTGATCTCGTGGTTGGGCGGCCGACCGTCGTCGGCCAGCACCGAGCAGGCGGCCAGCATCACGCCGGCGGCGAGGGCGAATCTCGTCAGCGGCTTGCGGAGGGATGACGCTGCGCGCATCGGTGAAGAACCGCTACTGCCAGAGCTTGACGTCGAATTCGGGCTGGAGCTTTCCGGTCGAGTCCTGGATGCGCAGCTCGATGTACTTGGCCTCGGTGCCTTTTTCGAACTTGACGGTCGCGCCGCGCTTGTAGTCGCGGTCGTGCGGGCCCTTGCCGGTGAAGAAGGCGACGATCTCGTGGTCGCCGGTCTTCAGGTTGCCGAGCCAGACGCGCTGCACGCCGCCGCGATGCAGCGCCTGCACCTCGAGCGGCGTGTAGAGGTAGTTGGCGACGACCTTGTCGTCGAGCTTCACCTGCACCGAGTCGAGATCGAACATCTTGCCGACGTCCATCGAGACGAAGAGCGCCACCTGCGTGTTGGCCGGGAACAGCAGCTCCTCTTCGAGAACGAGCAGGTCGCGGTTGAGCTTTATGACGTCGCTCTTCACGTCCTGGACGCGGCCGTCGAGCGTCGCCGCGAGCGGCGCGCTGGCGGCGCTGGCCGCGCTCGCGGGTGCAAGGGCGGTAGCGGTGGCACCGCTCGCCGCGCTGGCGGCAGGCGCGGGCGCCGCGACGGCGGGCGAAGATGCGGCGGGCGCCGGTGCCGTCGTCATGACGGTCGGCATGGCCGCCGCTACGGCGGCGCTGGCCGACGGGCTCGGCGCCGCCGCGGTGGCGGCGAGGGCGAAGGGTGTCGCCGCGGCCAGGAGCAGGCCAGCGGTGGTGATGCGGAGAGGATGCAGGAGCATGGCCGGATCTCGTCTTCAGAACGTGCCCGTGAGGAAGAGCTGGAGCACGTTTGCGTTGTAGCCGTAGGGACTGCCGGTGCGGATGTCGGTGAAGTCCTTGAACTTGAAGCGCACGAATTCGTACGCGCCGTTCAGCTTGACCTCGTACTTGCCCGGCACCTTGCGAAAGGTCCAGGCCACTTTGGCGCCGAGAGCGATGTCGTTGAAGGTGCTGAGCTGCCGGTTGCGCGAGACGTAGACGGTCTCGGCGTCGGCGTTGTCGCTGTAGAAGAGGGCCTTCGTCTGCGTGTAGTAGCGCAGGTAGACGTCGGCCAGCCAACTCTCGCGGAAGTAGCGGCTGTAGCCGGCCTCGAAGGTGTGCGCCTTGATCTCCCAGGTATCTCGGTAGTAGCGATAGTCGAGGTGCATCGAGTCGCGCGAGCCGAGGTCGCCGAGCAGGCGGAACTTCACTGCGCGCGCCGAGCGGGTGCGCGGATTGCGCTCCGGCACGAGGGCGCCGAAAACGCGGGCGGCGCGGTACGGGCTGCCGAGGAAGCCGTCGTCGGCGAGCGCCTCGAGGTTGGCGCTGATGATCCAGCTCGGCGTCAGGATCTGCGTCGCGCCGAGCCGGTACTGCCAGTGCGAGGCACGGTCCTTGAAGTCGGGCTCGCCGTGCTTCAAGACCTTGTCGGAGCCGCGCGAGAAGCCGAGCGCGATCGTCGACATGCCGCCGAACACCTCTTGTGCGATGTCGAGGCTGAGATTGTTGGCGACGTAGTCGGGCTCGTGGCTGGTCGTGCCGCCCAAGGTGATCTGCGAGTCGCGGTAGACGTAGTCGGCGGAGAGGCCGAACTCGCTGCGCGTCTCGCGGTAGGGGCTGGCGGTCGTGACGACATCGATCGAGGCGTTGCTGACCGCGTCGAGGTAGTAGGAGCCGGCGATCGAGAAGCGGTCGGCGACGCTCTTGCGCACGAGCAGCGCCGGGCCGTAGGCGGTGACGCCGCCGCCCCGGTACGAATGGATGAGGGCTTCGGCGTTGTCTTCGGGCAGGTCAACGGCGCGTGCGGCGCCGGCGCCGAGCAGGCCGGCGAGCAGGCTGCCGAGCAGCGCCGCGAGGCGATGCCAGAGGCTCAGGGCGGCTCTAGTTGCAGCCACACCCGCCCCCTTGCACGCCGGTCGCGCCGCGCGCGCCTTCGCGCACGTCGCGAATGTGCTCGACATGCTTTTCCGGCAGGCTGTTGCGCGAGAACTTCATGATCGGATCGGCCAGCTTCTCGCGCTCGTAGGGCTTGACCCAGGGCTGGATCGTCGGCACCGAAAAGCCCGAGCAGCCGCCGAGCAGCAGCGCGGCTACGAGGAAGAGACCGGCGGCTCCGGTGCGCGCGAGCGCTTTCACTTGAGCAGCTCCCGGATCTGCTTGTCGTAGTTGTCTTCGTAGCCGGTGAGGTAGCCGCGATGCACGTAGCGGACCTTGCCGTCGCGGTCGATGAGCACGGTCGAGGGCATGGTGCTCAGGTCGTAGAGCTTGCTCACCGCCTTGTCGGTGTCGAGCAGGACCGGAAAGCTCACGCCGAGCTTGCCGGCGACGTCGGCGGCCTTGCGCGTGTCGTCGTCGACGTTGACGCCGAGCAGCACGAAGCCCGAGGCCTTGTACTTCTGGTACAGCCGATCGAGCTGCGGCATTTCCTGCCGACACGGGCCGCACCAGGTGGCCCAGAAGTTGACCATGACGACGCGGCCGCGCTGCTCCGCCAGGCGCATGTTCGGCCCGTTCATCGTGCGCAGCGTGAAGTCGGGCGCCGCCGCCGCAGGCGCGATCGCCGGAATCGCCGCGCTGGCGACGAAGAGCATCGCCGTGGCGCAGGCGAGCCGCGCGGTGCGGTGAAGGAGGCTGGACGAAGGCGTTCTCATGGGACGTTTCCGAAGCGATCAGAAGAAGACGGCAAGACCGGCGGTCAGCTCGAGGTTCTGCGTGCTCTCGCGCTTGCCGAGCAGGTCGAGCGAGAAGACGTGGTCGCGCAGGTCGAGCTGCACCGCGAAGTGGTTGCTGACGAAGACGCGGTAGCCGAAGCCGAAATTGAGGGTCGGCCGGCGCTGCTGGTCGAACTTGGTGCTGCCGACGCCGGCGATCACGTAGAGCGCGGCCGGCATGGCGTGCTTGCTGAGCAGGAAGACCTCGCCGGGCAGCACGTTGTAGCCGACCGAGAGGTTGTAGTAGGTGAGCTTTTCGCTCGGCATCGGAAAGATTCCGCCGGGCAGGATCTGGCGGAACAGCGTGTCGCTGACCTTGGTGATGCCGTAGGCGCCTTCGACGAAGAAGTCCTCGGTGATGTGGTAGCCGAGGCGCACGCCGCCGACCGCGTTGGTGCCGAAGTTCTGCGTCGCGTAGGTGCCGCCGTAGAGGCCGATCTCGAAATCGCTCGACGGAAATTTCGGCAACCGGATGCCGCGCCGGTCGACGTCGGGCACGACCACCGGCTCGCTCGCCGGAGGCGGCGGCGTCGGGTCGGCGGCACGCGCGTCGAAGCAGATCGCGGCGACGGCGGTGACGAGAAGGAGGAGGCGTACGGTCAATGAATTCATGAAGTGTTCTTCGCGAAGCGCTCAGAAGAAGAAGGCGAGTCCCGCGGTCCAGGCACGGTACTCGGTCGTCTTCGCATCGTTCACGAAAACGGTGTAGAGGGAATAGTCGGCGCGCATGACGAAACGGTCGGTCAGGTAATAGCGCACACCAATGCCGGCATTGGCGAGCTTGGCGTTGGTCGTGGTCGCGCCGACCAGGCTCAGGTTCGGGAAGTTGCTGAACTTGCCGACGCCGACGCCGAAGAAGGGCGAGAAGCGCCGGTCCGACCAGGGCTCGGCGAGCACGTTGATATGCCAGAAGTCGGTGCCCGAGAAGACGCCCTGCACCTGTCCGATGGTCGCCTCGAGGCTGAGCGTCTCGGACATGCGGTAGCTGGCCCAGAGCTTCAACATCGGCTCGGCTTTGAAGTGGCCCCAGGCCGCGCCCATCTGCACGTGGCGGTTCAGGAAGTCGTCGACCAGGATGTCGCGGAAGGTCTTGCGCACGCCGCCGGCGGTGAGCGTGCTCTCGAGCTGGCTGCGGTCGACCCAGCCGACCTTGCCGCCGTCGGTGCGCACACGGAACCAGTCGGTGTGCCGGCCTTCGATCTCGATCCACTCGCCGCGCGCCGCCACGAAGTAGATCGGAAAGCCGCGGCCCGGTCCGGTGCGCAGCTCGACGTAGGGATCGGCGATCTGCAGACGCTCGTTGGCGTCGGGGTCCGTGGCCGGCGCGCGCGTGAGCGGGGCCGATGCGGCCGCCACCGGCACCGCCGCCGCGACGGGCGCCGAGGCAGCCGTTGTCGGCGCGCTCGCGGCAGCCGGCGCTGCTTCAGGCGGGTCGGCCGCGAACGAGGACGCCGGGCCGAATCCGGCGGTGACGACGATCATGGCGAGGACCCACGCGGGGCGGATCATTGCGTGTTGCACGTTCCGGTCTTCGGATCCGGCGGCGTGAACATGGCATAGGTCGCGGTGCTGAATTCGTCCTGTCCCTGCGGCGCCGGGTGGCTGATCCAGTATTTGATGAGCAGCGCGTTCGGGTCGCTCTGGCTCGGGAAGATCAGGCCGCCGCCGTGCAGGACGTTGAGCAGTAGCGGCTTGGCGAGCAACCGGCTCTGCTGCGGCGAGCCGAGCACGACCTCGCCCTGCGCGGAATAGAAGTTCTTGTAAATGTCCGTGAGGCGGATCACATCCGGCGTCATGGCCGGGTCGCTGAGATCGACCGCCGTCGCACCGGGAACGAGGCGGAAGGCGCCGCCGGTGCCGGTCACGTTGTCATGGCAGCCCGAACCGGCGCAGGTGTTGGTCGACGTGACGCCGTTCAGCTGGATCTGCAGCTGGGCGAGGAAGATCGGATTGATGCAGCGCTCGAAGTAGGCGAAGGCCAGGTGCTGCCCCGAGACGATGCCCGGGTTGGTGACCGTGGAAGGGTTGTCGAAGGGGTTGCCGGAGCTGCCGCCGCAGCTCGCGACGAGAGCTGCGACGGCGAGGCCGACAAGGTTCCGGACGGCCGGCCGTTTCGAGCGGGCAGGGTGCTTCGGGAGGGAGCCTCGCTCGACGAACATGCCGTTCAACATCCAGTGGCGATCCAGGCTGCGATTTTGTTGTAGTTCGCACTGCCTACGGGCAATACCGCCGTCGTCATGCCGACCGCTCCTGTGGGATGTGGCACGGTCGAGGGCTTCTTCAGCAGGTAGTTCGAGGCCGCGTTGCAGGCATTCGAGATCATCGTCAGCGTCACGCCGTAGTCGCCTTTGACGTCGCCGGTGAGGACGAAGCGGTTGTTGCGGAACGTGGTGCCGATCGGCACCGCCGAGGTGCTCGAGCCGATCGCCTGATGGCAGCTTGCCGCGCAGGTCGAGGTCAGGATCGGCAGCACGTCGGTCTGGAAGGTCGCTTCGCTTAGGCCGGTGATCTGGCGTACGTTGGCGCCGGCGTTGAACGGGTCGTTGTAGTACTTGCCACCGAGGTCGATGAACTCGGCGACGACGCGCTTCTCGGCCGTCGTGAGCAGCTTCGAGTGATCCGGCGCGCTGGCCGGCGGGTTCGGATGGGCAAGGCGCGCGTCGGCACCCGAGAACATGTCCTGGCCCCAGAGGATCTCGGAGAGCCGGCTCATGCGCGTCAGGCCGTGCACCTCGCCTTCGCTGGCGCTGGTGTCGACCAGCGCCGGGCCGCGGGCGATGACGAGCACGCCTTCCTCGATGCGCGTCACGGGCAGGCCGGTGACGGGGTCGATGAGCGGGTCGCCGATCATCACCTCGTCGTACGAGCTGATGCGCCCGCTGCCGCCGATCGTGCCGCTCAGATCGAGCTTGGCCGGGTCGCTATGGCAGTTGGTGCAGGTGTTGGCACCGCTGGCGCCGCGCGGACGCGTCCAGATTGGCTGCACGTGGTCCGGGTAATTGACGATGCCGTTCGTCGGCACCGCGGTCTGCAGGTCGTCGGAGGCGCTGGCGTTGCCGGTGTAGCGCAGGGCGATCGCGGCGTGCGCGGTGACGCCGGGCTTGCTCGTGTCGGCCCAGATGTCGGAGTACAGCGGGTCGGCACCCAGTCTCAGCGCGGTCGCGTCGAGGCGGGTGCGCGTCGAGGCCATGGTCTCGCCCGACAGGTGCGCGCTCGCCATCGCTGGAATCAGCGCCGCTGGCATCGTGTTGACGACGATGCCGGAGTTGATGGCGCCGCCGCGACGCGGGCTGTGGCAGCCGTCGCAGGTGCGGCGCTCGCCGGGGCGGACCTGGATCCAGTTGGTGTGCGTCTGGAAAGCGCGGCCGGTCGAGTCGACGACGGCCAGGCCGATCGGCGTGTCTGCGGGCAGGTTCAGCTTGAACGAGCCGTCCGGCTCGATCGGCGCGTAGCCGACGATCTGCTGCATCTCGAACTCGGTCTCGCCGATGGCGCTGCGCATGCCGGACATGCCGGCCGGCGGAGCGACGGCGCGTACCGCGCGCACGAAGCGCGCCGGCGCGCAGCCGTAGGCGACGTCGGCGGGGTCTTTCATCTTCACCAGGTCGGCGACCTGGGCGCGCGTGTCCTGCGGGTCGGCCGGCGCGGTCTTGGCGATCGCCGTCGTGCAACCGGCCGGCAGGTCGAGCGGCGAGATCATGGGGTCG
>JANXWR010000408.1 GCA_025351025.1 Burkholderiales bacterium
CTCTCCTCCACGCACAAGTCGATCGAGGAGAGCCAGGCGATGCCTTCCTTCTTCATCATCGTCTCGCCCTCCTTCACTTCCCAGCGGCAGTTCTCGATCGACGCGTACTTGCTGTTCGGCCGCCGCTCGTTGCGGATGCGCGCCAGCCGCTCGGGGTCGATGGTCAGGCCGAAACACTTGGCTTTGAACGGCGCCAGCGTCGCCGGGATCTTGCCGCGCTCGAAGTCCTCGGGAATGAGCGGATAGTTCGCGGCCTTGATGCCGTGCTGCATCGCCAGGTAAAGCGAGGTCGGCGTCTTGCCGCTGCGGCTGACGCCGACCAGGATCACGTCGGCCTCGGCCAGGCTCTTCGTCGACTGGCCGTCGTCGTGGGCCAGGGCGAAGTTGATCGCCTCGATTCGATCGGTGTATTCCTGGCTCTCCGAGACGTCGGAGAAGCGCCCGATGCGGTGGTTCGAGGTGATGCCGAACTCGGCCTCGAGCGGCTCGATGAAGGTGTTGAACATGTCCATCACCAGGCCGTGCGAGCGCTCCTTGACGACGGCGAGGATCTCGGCGTTGACGAGGGTCACGAAGACGACGGGCTTCCTGCCCTCGACCTCGGCGGTGTGGTTGATCTCGCGCACCACCTGGTGCGCTTTGTCGGTCGAATCGATGAACGGCCGGCGCACATGGCGTGGCTTGATCGCGAACTGCGAGAGGATCGAGTTGCCGAAGGTCTCGGCGGTGATGCCGGTGCCGTCGGAAACGAAGAAGACGGTATGGCGCGAGCCGGGCGCCGGCGCGGCAGCCGGTGCGGGCGAAGGCGGGTTGGTGTCGCTCATGTCGGCGATCATGACATCGCGCCCGGCGCTCCGGCCGACAAGGTGCAAAAGGGCGCTCGTAGAATCGAAGCCTTGTTCCGCCCGTGTCGCCGTCCGCGCTCATGCATCACGCCCATCGCCTCCGCCGTGCCCGCTGCCGACCCGACGTCGCCAGCCGCGCTGCCGGCGATCGATGGCCGAGCGCCGCCGGACTCGCCGCCCAGGGCCGGGGAGCACCGAATTGCCACCTTCGCGGAGCTTTCCCATGTCATCCACCCACCTGGCGACCGCCCTCGTCGCCCGCTTCGAAGACCTGAGAATGACCGACGTCGAGGCGGTCGGCGGCAAGAACGCCTCCCTCGGCGAAATGATCAGCCAGCTCGGCGAATCGGGCGTCCGCGTGCCGGGCGGATTCGCGACCACCGCGCATGCCTTTCGCCTCTTCCTCGCCGAAGGCGGCCTGACGCGGCGGATCGCCGATCAGCTGGCCAGGCTGGACACCGATGACGTTCGCGCCCTCGCCGAAGCCGGCGCGGAGATTCGCGGCTGGGTCGCGCAGCAGCCGTTCTCGCCGGCGCTCGAGGCCGCCATTCGCGGTGAATACGAGCGCCTCGTCGGCAACGATCCGAAGGCGACCTTCGCCGTGCGCTCGTCGGCCACCGCCGAGGACCTGCCCGACGCCTCCTTCGCCGGCCAGCAGGAGACCTTTCTCAACGTCGCCGGCATCGACGAGGTGCTCTCGCGGATGCGCGAGGTCTTCGCCAGCCTCTACAACGACCGCGCCATCAGCTATCGCGTTCACAAGGGCTACGCCCACAACGACGTGGCGCTCTCGGCCGGCGTGCAGCGCATGGTACGCAGCGACCTCGGTGCCGCCGGCGTGATGTTTACGATCGACACCGAGAGCGGCTTCACCGATGTCGTCTTCATCACCTCGAGCTACGGCCTCGGCGAAACCGTGGTGCAGGGCGCGGTCAACCCCGACGAGTTCTATGTGCACAAGCCGTCGCTGCGCAACGGCAAGCAGGCGATCATCCGGCGCAGCCTCGGCTCGAAGCTGATCCGCATGGGCTTCGCGTCGGCAGAGGAGCACCGCACCAGCGGCAAGCTGGTGGCGACCCAGGACACCGCGACCGAGCAGCGCAACCGCTATTCGCTGAGCGATGCCGACGTCATGGAGCTGGCCCGCTACGCGCTCGTCATCGAGAAGCACTACGGCCGGGCGATGGACATCGAGTGGGGCAAGGACGGCCTCGACGGCAAGCTCTACATCCTGCAGGCGCGGCCCGAGACGGTGAAGAGCCAGAGCGCCGGCAAGGCCGAGCAGCGCTATGCGCTGAAGGGCACCGGCACCGTGCTCGTCACCGGCCGCGCGATCGGCCAGAAGATAGGCACCGGGCCGGTCCGCATCGTCGAAGGCATCGCCGACATGGACAGCGTGCGGGCCGGCGACGTGCTCGTCACCGACATGACCGACCCGAACTGGGAGCCGGTGATGAAGCGGGCGAGCGCCATCGTCACCAACCGCGGCGGCCGCACCTGCCACGCCGCGATCATCGCCCGCGAGCTCGGCATTCCGGCGGTGGTCGGCTGCGGCGACGCGACCGAGGTGTTGAAGGAGGGCGCGCTGGTCACCGTCGCCTGCTCGGAAGGCGACACCGGCTACGTCTACGACGGCTTGCTCGAGACCGATATTACCGAGGTGCAGAAGGTCGAGCTGCCGTATTCGCCGGTGAAGATCATGATGAACGTCGGCAACCCGCAGCTCGCCTTCGACTTCGCGCAGATGCCGAACTCGGGCGTCGGCCTGGCCCGGCTCGAGTTCATCATCAACAACAACATCGGCGTGCATCCGAAGGCGATCCTCGACTACCCGAACATCGACGCCGACCTGAAGAAGGCGGTCGAGAGCATCGCCCGCGGCCATGCCTCGCCGCGCGCCTTCTACGTCGACAAGCTCGCCGAGGGCATCGCGACCATCGCCGCGGCGTTCTGGCCGAAGCCGGTGATCGTGCGGCTGTCGGACTTCAAGAGCAACGAGTACCGAAAGCTGATCGGCGGCTCGCGCTACGAGCCCGAGGAAGAAAACCCGATGCTCGGCTTTCGCGGCGCCTCGCGCTACGTCAGCGAGGCCTTCGGCGAAGCCTTCGCCATGGAGTGCGAGGCGCTGGTGCGGGTGCGGCGCGAGATGGGCCTGAGCAACGTCGAGGTGATGGTGCCGTTCGTGCGCACGCTCGGCCAGGCGAAGCAGGTCGTCGGCATGCTTGCCGACCACGGCCTGAAGCGCGCCTCGGTCGGCGGCACGGACGGCCTGAAGGTCATCATGATGTGCGAGGTGCCGAGCAACGCCATCCTCGCCGAGCAGTTCCTCGAGCACTTCGACGGCATGTCGATCGGCTCGAACGACCTGACCCAGCTGACCCTCGGCCTCGACCGCGACTCGGGCCTCGAATTGCTGGCCAAGGACTTCGATGAGCGCGACCCTGCAGTCAAGGCGATGATCTCGCGCGCCATCGCCGCCTGCCGCGCCACCGGCAAATACATCGGCATCTGCGGCCAGGGGCCGAGCGACCATCCCGACTTCGCCGACTGGCTCGCCGACGAGGGCATCGCCTCGATCTCGCTCAACCCGGACTCGGTGATCGAGACCTGGCAGCGTCTGGCGACGCGCTGAATACGCAGTTCAGAGCGCGAGCACCATGTGCATCTTGTCGTGGTACCGACCGTTGGCGAGCCGGAGGGCGCGCGCCAGCAGGCCGTAGCGGACGAAGCCGCTCGTTTCGTAGAGGCCGACCGCCGCGGTGTTGCCGTCGGTCACGGTCAACGTCAGCATCTCCATGCCTTCGGTGCGTCGCGCTTCGCCGATCAGCGCCTCGAGTAGCTCGCGGCCGACGCCCTGGCCGCGCGCCTCGGGGCGCACCATCATGCCGACGACGTGGCCGATGTGGCGCCCCTTGCGGCGTCGGTCGCGCTCCAGGCTGATCGCACCGACGAGCCGCTCGCCGCGCCAGGCGCCGAGCACGAAGTGGCCGCGCTCGCGCCGGTCGAGGCCGAGGCGCTGCAGGTAGTCAGCCGGCTCCTTGACCACTTCTTCGGCGGCGTCGGAGGTGAAGGCTTCGGGATGCGCGAACAGCATCTCGTCACGCAGCGACTTGTAGGCGGGCAGGTCGGCGGCGGCGAGCGCGCGGATCTCGACGGCGCTCTCGGTCATGGCCAAAGGACCGCTTCAGCCGCCGATGTAGTGCATCTCGACGCGGCGCTCGCCGGAGCCGGCTGTTGCCTCGGCGCGGCCGCGCAGCTCGGAATAGCGGTCGTCGCGGCCCTGCCAGACCAGGCCAATCGCCGCCGCGATCTCGGCATCGCTGGCGCCGCTGCGCAGCAGGCCGCGCAGGTCGTGGCCGCGGCTGGCGAACAGGCAGAGAAAGAGCTTGCCTTCGGTCGAGAGCCGGGCCCGGTTGCAGTCG
This sequence comes from Burkholderiales bacterium, assembly GCA_025351025.1. Lineage (GTDB taxonomy): Bacteria > Pseudomonadota > Gammaproteobacteria > Burkholderiales > Burkholderiaceae_C > Schlegelella_A. Next base: position 4,268 of record JANXWR010000408.1, read on the forward strand.
TGGCAGAACGCCTTGGTGACGCTCGAGATCGTGCCGATCTCGCCGCCCGCCGGCCGGTCGGCCGTGGCCGCGTAGCGCCAGCGCTCGGCGGTCTCGCCGACGGTGGTGACCGGCATGCGCTCGAGCGGGAATACCTCGCCGATCCGCGCGATCACTTCGGCCGAAGGCAGCACGTCGTCCATGCGCCAGCCGTTGGTGGCGCCGACGTCCATGTACTCGATGAAGCGCAGCGCCACGTTGCGGTCCCTGAAATGACGCGCCATCGGCACGACCTCGTGGTCGTTGGTGCCGCGCTTGATGACCATATTGATCTTGACCGGTCCGAGGCCGGCTCGCTCGGCGGCGTCGATGCCGGCCAGCACCTCGGCGACCGGGAAGTCGGCGTCGTTCATGCGCCGGAAGATCGCATCGTCGAGGGCGTCGAGGCTGACCGTGACGCGGCCGAGCCCGGCCTGCTTCAGCGCCGCGGCCTTCTTCGCCAGGATCGAGCCGTTCGTCGTCAGCGTCAGGTCGAGCGGGTCGCCCTCGACCGTGCGCAGGCCGGCGAGCATGGCTATCAGCCGCTCGAGGTCGCGGCGCAGCAGCGGCTCGCCGCCGGTGAGGCGGATCTTGCGTACGCCGTGCGCGACGAACAAGCCGGCGAGGCGGGCGATCTCCTCGAAGCTGAGCAGCGAGGACTGCGGCAAAAAGCCGTACTGCTTGTCGAAGATCTCCTTCGGCATGCAGTAGCTGCAGCGGAAATTGCAGCGGTCGGTGACCGAGATGCGCAGGTCGTGCAGCGGGCGCTGCAGGCGGTCGAGCACCTGGCCGGTCGGCGCCGTGAGCGTTGCCGGAATGACGGGCAAGGTCGCCAGATAGCGGTGGTCGGCGACCGGAATGACTCTTTCGACCATCCGACGATTGTGCCTTCGCTCTGCAGGCCTTGCGACCCTGAGCCTGGGCGCCCGGAGATCAGTGCGTGACTGGCTCGGCCGGGCTCTCGGCGGCGGCCTGCGCGCGGGCCTCGGTAGCCATCGCTGTCTCCGCGCGGCGCGCACCGGTGAAGCGCTTGGCCCAGTACGAGAAGCTCAGATCGTCGGTGCGCACGTCCTTGCCGTGGCTGGGCGCATGGATGAAGCGGTTGTCGCCGATGTAGATGCCGACGTGCGAGAAGGTGCGTCGCATGGTGTTGAAGAAGACCAGGTCGCCGGGCTTCAGCTCGTCGCGCTTGACCTTGACCAGGCCGGGCGCCGCGGCCTGCTCGTCGGCGCGGCGCGGCAGCACCAGGCCCAGGCTGCTCTCGAAGACCTTGCGCGTGAAGCCGCTGCAGTCGAAGCCGGTCTCGGCCGAACTGCCCCCGCGGCGATAGGGCACACCGATGAAGTTCAGGGCCGAAACGACCATGTCCGAGGCGCGGTCCTGGACGCGGCGCATCAGCGTCGGCTCGGTTGTGTCGGGTGCGGTGGTCGTAGCGGCGGCTGCTGTGGCGCCGACGAGTCCCTTGTCGGCAAGCAGCTTCATGACCGGGTCGATCGGGTCGTCGGGTGCCGCGAACGCGAGCCCGACCGTCGCCGAGAGGGCCACCGCCAACGTGAGGGAGCGGGCGCTGCGGCCGGGCGAGAGGGCGGTAATCGGCATCGGGACGCAGCATAGGCGGGGGCGTCCCGGCACGTCAACCTCGGAAACCTGGCGTTTCAGGGCGCATTTTCGGCGCCCGGGGTTCCGCTGGGCTATCGTTTGGCGGGACGACCAGCGACGGGGAAAGACCATGCTCAAGGCGGTTCTGCTCGAAAAGGACGAAGCCGGCTTTCGCGCCGGCGTGCGCATGGTGGCCGACGCGTCGCTACCCGAAGGCGACGTCTACGTGTCGATCGCCCATTCGACGCTCAACTACAAGGACGGCCTGGCCATCACCAACCGCAGCCCGGTCGTGCGCGTTTGGCCGATGGTCGCTGGCATCGACGGTGCCGGCACGGTGCTCGAATCGAGTCATGCCGATTGGCAGCCCGGTGACCTGGTCGTGCATAACGGCTGGGGCGCGGGAGAGACGCGCTGGGGCTGCCTGGCCGAACGCGCCCGCCTGAAGGGCGAGTGGCTGGTGAAGCTGCCGGTGGCCTTCACGACGCGCCAGGCCATGGCCATCGGCACGGCGGGCTACACCGCGATGCTCAGCGTCCTGGCGCTCGAGCGGCACGGACTGGCCGCTGGCGACAGCCAGGTGCTCGTTACCGGTGCGACCGGCGGCGTCGGCAGCATCGCGGTGGCCTTGCTCGCGCGCCTCGGTCACCGTGTCACGGCGGCTACCGGCAAGGCCGGCGAGGCCGACTATCTGAGGCAGCTCGGCGCCGCCGAGGTCATCGATCGCGCCGACCTGGCTGCGCCGGGTAAGCCCTTGCAGAAGGAACGCTGGAGCGCGGTCGTCGATGCGGTCGGTAGCCACACGCTCGTCAACGCCTTGGCGCAGACCCGCTACGGCGGCGTCGTCGCTGCCTGCGGCCTGGCCCAGGGACACGATCTGCCCGGCACCGTCATGCCCTTCATCCTGCGCGGCGTGACGCTCGCCGGCATCGACAGCGTGATGGCGCCGATCGCCTTGCGCCGACAGGCCTGGGAGCGGCTGGCGCGGGACCTCGATCCGAAACTTCTCGAGCTCATCACCGAGGAAGTGCCGCTGGATCGCGCCATCGAGAAGGCAGGGGCGTTGATGGAAGGCCGCGTGCGCGGCCGTGTCGTCGTCGCTATCGGATGAGCTGCGAGAGGCGCTTGAACTTCGGATGCTGGCTGGTGCGGAGCCATTCGAAGATGACCATTTCGGTCGTCACGACGTCGGCGCCGAAGCTGCGCGCCCGCTCGGTGGCGCAGGCTCGGTTGTGCGGATGGCGCGAGCCGACCGCGTCGGCGACCCACTTCACGGCATGACCGGCATCGAGCAGCCCGGCCACCGTCTGCAGCACGCAGACGTGCGCCTCGCAGCCGGCGACGACGAAGGTGTTGCGGCCCTGCGGCAGGCGCGACAGAAAGCCTTCTTCGGCGGTCGCCGAGAAATGGAATTTGGACAGCGTCGTGTCGCAGAGAGCGGCGATCTCGAGGACCAGCGGGCCGAGGCCGTCGGGATTCTGCTCGGTGCCGATGACGTGGATGCCGAGCTCGCGCGCCGCCGTGCCGAGCTGCAGGCAGCGGCGGATGACGGTCTCGGCATCGTGGATCGCCGGCATCAGGCGCAGCTGCGGGTCGATGATCAGCAAGGTGCAGCCGGCGGGATCGCAGAGCGTGCTCATCGGATGGCTCCTTCGCCGGACACCCGACGATTTTCCGCCAAGCGTCGCTCTCGGCGCAGCGATTCGCGACAATTCCCGATGTATCCGTTCGCAGGAGACAACGCATGCCGATGAACGCCATCGACTACCGGGAGTCGCTGCGCCGCTACAAGCCGCGCGTCTGGGTCGACGGCCAGAGCATCGCGAGCGTCGCCGACGCGCCGCAGCTGGCGCCCGGCATCAACGCGCTCGGCGTGAGCTACGACTTCGCGCTGCGCGACGAGCTCGCGCCGATCATGCGCGCTGTGCAGAAGTCGAGCGGCAAGACCGTCAACCGCATGCTGCACATCGACACGAGCAGCGCCGACCTCCTCAACAAGCTCGAGGCGGTACGCGTGCTCTGCCAGGAAACCGGCTGCGCGCAACGCTATCTGGCGCACGACGCGTTCAGCGCTCTGGCCCAGACGACGGCGCGCATCGACGCGGACATGGGCACGCGCTATGGCGAGCGCTTCACCGCGTATCTGCACGACTTCCAGGACAAGGACCTTACCGTCGGCATCGCCATGACCGACGCCAAGGGCGACCGCAGCAAGCGGCCGCACGAGCAGGCCAACGTCGACAGCTACGTGCACATCGTCGAGAAGAACGGCAAAGGGATCGTCGTCTTGGGCACGAAGGCGATCGTCACCGCGGCGCCCTACGTGCACGAGTTCCTGGTCATGCCGTGCCGGAACATGAGCGAGGCCGATGCCGACTTCGCCGTCTGCTGCGCGGTGCCGTGCGACGCCGACGGCTTGACCATCGTCGCCCGGCCGGCCGGGCGGCCCGGCGAGAAGGCGGCCCTGTTCTCCAACAAGTACGGGCAGTCGACCGGCGTCGTCGTCTTCGACAAGGTCTTCGTACCCTGGGAGCGGGTCTTTCTCGCCGGCGAGTGGCAGCACTCGTCGCACCTCACTTACAGCTACGCCACGCATCACAGGCACACCTGCATCGCCGCGCGCGCCGGCTTCGGCGACCTGCTCATCGGCGCTGGCGCGCTGATGTGCGAGGCGAACGGCTTCGACCCCGGCCAGGAGACGCATCTGCGCGAGCAGATGGTTCAGCTGATCTCGATCGTCGAAGGCTTCTATGCCTGCGGCGTCGCGGCCAGCGTCTACGCCACGGAAGACGTGCCGTCGGGCGTGGTCATGCCCGACCCGGTCTATTCCAACATCGGCAAGCTGCTGCTCGCCAACCAGATCTACGACATGCACCGGATCGCGCACTACGTCTCCGGCGGCCTCATCGTCACCTTGCCCGGGCCCGACGAAGACCACAACCCGGAGACCGCGGCGAACCTCGCCGACGTGCTGCGCGCCAACCCCGCCGTGCCCTACGACAAGCGCATCGAGGCGGCGCGTTTCATCGAGGACGTTACCGCCTCGTACCAGGGCGGCTGGTATTCGGTGATCAGCCTGCACGGCGGCGGCTCGCCGGCGGCGATGAAGCAGGAGATCTGGCGCAACTATCCGGTCGGCAACAAGGTGGAGCTGGTCGAGCGGCTGCTCGATCGCGGCCTGCTCAGCGACACGACGCGGCCCATCACCGCCAACCGGCAGCCCGGGCGTTGCTGCGATATCGGTTGCACGCCGCCCTCGCCGACGACCATGGTGGCGATGCCGACGACGGAGAAGGCCAAGCCATGAGGACGCCGATCGGCACGGCCTACCGCGAGTTCCATCGCCGCTCGCTCGAGGATCGCGACGCCTTCTGGGCGGAGCAGGCCAGGCTCGTCGACTGGCACGCGCCCTTTGCATCGGTCTGCGACGCCAGCCGCTCGCCGTTCTTGAATTGGTTCGCCGGCGGCATGACCAACCTCTGCCACAACGCCGTCGACCGTCATCTCGCGGCACGCGGCGCGCAACCGGCGCTGATCCACGTCTCGACCGAGACCGGCAGCGAGCGCACCTGGACCTACACCGAGCTGCATGCCGAGGTGCAGCGCATGGCGGCGGTGCTGCTGGCGCTCGGCGTCGGCCAGGGCGACCGGGTTCTGATCTACATGCCGATGATTCCCGAGGCCGCCTTTGCCATGCTCGCCTGCGCACGCATCGGCGCGATCCATTCGGTGGTGTTCGGCGGCTTCGCCAGCGTCAGCCTCGCCAACCGCATCGACGACGCGGAGCCCAAGGTCGTGGTCAGCGCCGACGCCGGCAGCCGCGCCGGCAAGGTGCTTGCCTACAAGCCGCTGCTCGACGAGGCGATCGCGCGTGCCGCGCACAAGCCGGCCAGGGTGCTGCTCGTCGATCGCGGCCTGGCGCCGATGACCATGGTTGCCGGCCGCGACGAGCTCCATGCGGCCTGGCGCGAACAACATCTCGAAACCGTCGTGCCCTGCACCTGGGTCGATTCGACGCATCCCAGCTACACCCTCTACACTAGCGGCACGACCGGCCGGCCAAAAGGCGTGCAGCGCGACACCGGCGGCTATGCGGTGGCGCTGGCCGCGAGCATGAAGCACATCTTCTGCGCGCCCCAGGAAGGGGCCCAACGGAGCCCGGCCGGAGAAACCTTCTTCTCGACCAGCGACATCGGCTGGGTCGTCGGCCACAGCTACATCGTCTACGGCCCGCTCATTGCAGGCATGGCGACCATCATGTACGAGGGCCTGCCGATCCGGCCCGACGCCGCGATCTGGTGGCGCCTGGTCGAGCAGTACAAGGTGACGGCGATGTTCACCGCGCCGACGGCGATCCGTGTGCTGAAGAAGCAGGACCCGAAGTTCCTCCGCCAGCACGACCTGTCGAGCCTGCGCGCCCTGTTCCTGGCCGGCGAGCCGCTCGACGAGCCGACCGCCACCTGGATCGGCGAGGCGATCGGCAAGCCGATCATCGACAACTACTGGCAGACCGAGAGCGGCTGGCCGATCCTGACCATCGCCAACGGCATCGAGCAGGCGGCGAGCAAGCTGGGCAGCCCGGGCGTGCCGATGTACGGCTACGACGTGAAGATCATCGACGAATCGACCGGCCGGGACATCGAGACGCCGAACACCAAGGGCGTCGTCGTCATCGAAGGGCCGACGCCGCCCGGCTTCATGCAGACCGTTTGGCGCGACGACGCCCGCTTCGTCGAGACCTACTGGAAGAGCATTCCCGGCCGCACCGTCTACAACACCTTCGACTGGGGCATCCGCGACGCCGACGGCTACTTCTTCATCCTCGGCCGCACCGACGACGTCATCAATGTCGCCGGACACCGCCTCGGCACGCGCGAGATCGAGGAGAGCATCTCGAGCCACCCGAACGTCGCCGAGGTCGCCGTCGTCGGCGTTGGCGACGCGCTGAAAGGGCAGGTGGCGATGGCCTTCGTGGTCGCCCGCGACGCCAGCGCGCTCGGCGAAGCTCCGGCGCGGCTCCGGCTCGAAGGCGACATCATGAAGACGGTCGACACTCAGCTCGGCGCGCTGGCCCGGCCGTCCCGGGTCTTCTTCGTCAACGCCTTGCCGAAGACACGCTCCGGCAAGCTGCTGCGCCGCGCCATCCAGGCGATCTGCGAGCACCGCGATCCGGGCGACCTGACGACGATCGAGGACCCGACCGCCCTGCAAGGCGTGCGCGACGCCATCGGCGCAACCTGATCCCGCCAATCCGCAGTTCGTCGCATGGTTGCTCGATCGCGGCGGCGGCGCCGGTAGCATCGCGCCTGCTCGTCCACGCGACGCCATCCCCCACATCATCATGTTACTCAAAGCATTCCAGCCGCGCCACGTGCTGGCCGTCGTTCTCGCTCTCGCGACCGGCGCTGCCGTCGCCCAGACCAAGCCGCGCATCGACAAGGCTGCCGATCTGCCGCGCTTCAGCTACAAGATCGACGGCAAGGTGGAAGACGTGGTGCGCTCGCCCGAGCGCTTCGCCCCGTTCGCAGCCGCGGTACGGCGCGATACCGAGAGCGTGCTCGCCGGCTACGACATTCCCGACAAGGCGACGCGGCGCGGCCTCATCAACCTGCTTGCCACGCTCGACTACCTCGACGGCCATTACGACAGCGTGGTGGCGCGCATGGTCGAGTTCCGCGCCCTGCAGGACAAGCCTTCCGACAAGCTGATCGCCGGCCAGCGGTTGCAGGCGATGGCGGCCTCGGCGAAGAGCAGCGGGCCGTCAGGCGACGCTTATCGGCGCGCTGTCGCCGAAGCGATCCAGCGCGAGCTCGCGCCGCTGCCCTACGCCGTCATCGAGAACGACATCAAGGACGCCAAGGCCAACGCCGAGCTGGTCGGCGAGTCGCTGATCCTCGGCCAGGTGCGCGAGGTGATGCAGCCGATCGTCGACCGCAGCGGCTCGCTCAGCTTGGACTTCGCACCCGGCGTCGTCAACGCCCGTTTCGCACTGACCGCCTTCCTGCCCCTCAAGCAGACCATGGTCGAGACCTACGCCAGCTACCTCGCCGCGCACCAGACGCAGAAGCCCGACATCTGGGCCGCCCGCGACGTGACCCTGCAGCCGTCGCAGACGCGCGGCGCGGTCGTCATCGGCGTGTGGGACAGCGGCGTTGAGACCCGGCTTTATTCGAGTCAGCTGGTGCGCGAGAACGGCCAGCCCGCGGTGATCGCCTTCGACAAGTACAGTCGCCCGGCGACGGGTGAGCTGATGCCGTTGCCCGCTGCGCAGCAAGGCCGCGTCGCCGAGATGATGTCGCGCACCAAGGGCTTCTCGGACCTGCGCTCGAACATCGACAGCAAGGAGGCGAGCGAGGTCAAGCGCTACCTGTCGGGACTGACCGCCGAGCAGTACAAGCCGGCGATCGAGGAGCTGAGCATGGCCGGCGACTACTCGCACGGCACGCACGTCGCCGGCATCTCGCTGGCCGGCAACCCGGCGGCGCGTCTCGTCGTCGCCCGCATCGAGTTCGGCTACACGCTCAAGCCCGACCCCTGCCCGAGCCGCGAGCTCGCCGAGCGCGATGCCGCGGCGTCGCAGGCGTATGTCGACTTCCTGAAGCGCGAGCACGTGCGCGTCGTCAACATGAGCTGGGGCGCCGGCGTCGGCGACTTCGAGTCTGACCTCGAGAAGTGCGGCATCGGCAAGACCGTCGACGAGCGCAAGGCGCTGGCGCGCGAGTACTTCGAGATCCAGAAGAGCTCCCTGACCAAGGCCTTCAGCAGCGCCCCGGAGATCCTCTTCGTCACGGCGGCGGGCAACAGCAACAACGACGCCAGTTTTGTCGAGTTCGTGCCGAGCGGCATCAGCCTGCCCAACCTGATCACGGTCGGCGCCGTCGACAGCGCCGGCGAGGAAGCGCCCTTCACCAGCTACGGCCCGACCGTCAAGGTGCACGCCAACGGCTATCAGGTCGAGAGCTACCTGCCGGGCGGCAGCCGGGTGCCGCTCTCGGGCACGTCGATGGCGTCGCCGCAGGTCGCCAACCTGGCCGGCAAGCTGCTCGCCGTCAACCCGAAGCTGACACCCACCGAGCTGATCCGCATCATCGTCGACACCGCCAACCGCTCGGCCGATGGCCGGCGCAACCTCGTCAATCCGAAGAAGGCGATCGCCGCGGCTACCGCGGCCTGAGCGCCGCCGCTCAGAGCACTTCGGAAGCGAAGTCGGCGAGCCGCGAGCGCTCGCCGCGTGCGAGCGTGACGTGGCCCGAATGGGCCCAGCCCTTGAAGCGGTCGACGGCGAAGGTCAGGCCAGACGAGCCCTCGGTCAGGTAGGGCGTGTCGATCTGCGCCAGATTGCCCAGGCAGACGATCTTGGTGCCCGGGCCGGCGCGCGTGATCAGCGTCTTCATCTGCTTGGGTGTGAGGTTCTGCGCCTCGTCGATGATGACGAACTTGTTCAGGAACGTGCGGCCGCGCATGAAGTTCAGGCTCTTGATCTTGATCTTCGAGCGAACCAAGTCGTTGGTCGCGGCGCGGCCCCATTCGCCGGCGCCGCTGTCGGTCTTGGACAGCACCTCGAGGTTGTCGTCGAGGGCGCCCATCCACGGGCCCATCTTCTCTTCCTCGGTGCCGGGAAGGAAGCCGATGTCCTCGCCGACCGGCACGGTGACCCGCGTAACGATGATCTCGGTGTAGCGGCGGTCGTCCATCACCTGGGCCAGGCCCGAGGCCAGCGACATCAACGTCTTGCCCGAGCCGGCCGTGCCGGTCAGGGTGATGAAGTCGCAGTCCGGGTCCATCAGCAGGTTGAAGGCGAAGTTCTGGTCACGATTGCGCGCCATCACGCCCCAGACCGAGTTCTTCTGGTGCGTGTAGTCCTTGAGGGTGCGCAGCACCGCGGTCTTGCCGGTGATCTCGATCACCTTGGCGTAGAGCGACGCGGCGCCCGGCGCCTCGAGATAGACGAACTGGTTGATGAGCAGCTGCGGCACGATCGGGCCGTTGATGCGGTAATAGGTCAGACCCGACTGCTGCCAGCTCTCGACCGTCTTGCCGTGCTTGTCCCAGAAGTCGGCGGGCAGCTGCAGCACGCCGGTGTAGAGCAGGTCGCCGTCTTCGAGGGTCTTGTCGTTGAAATAGTCCTCGGCCGGCAGCCCCAGGGCGCGCGCCTTGATGCGCATGTTGATGTCCTTGGACACCAGCACCACGTCGCGACCCTGCTGCTGCTCGCCGAGCGCCTTGACGACGCCGAGGATCTGGTTGTCGGCCTTGCCC
>JANXWR010000409.1 GCA_025351025.1 Burkholderiales bacterium
GCCGCCGCGGCCGCAGGGCCCGTCGCGCAGCGCTTCATCGAGCGGGCGCCCGCCGTCACGCCTGGGCTCGCCCAAGCGCTGAACCTGTCGCCGGCGACGAGCCGGCGCGGCCGATACCATGGCATCGATGTCGCCGCCGTCACGAACCGCCCTGCTCGCCGGCGCCACCGGCCTGGTCGGGCGGGCCTTGCTGCCGCTGCTCATGCGCAGCCATGCCTCGGTCGACGTGCTGGTGCGTCGCGCGGCGCCCGAGCTCGGCGGCGAGCCGCGACTGCGCCTTCACGTCGTCGACTTCGCGAAGCTGCCCGAGGCCTTTCCGGCTGTCGACGATCTCTTCATCGCCCTCGGCACGACGATCGCCGTGGCCGGCTCGCTGGCGGCGTTTCGCGCCGTCGATTTCGATGCAGTCGTCGACACCGCGCGCGCCGCACGCGCCGCTGGAGCGACGCGTCTCGCCGTCGTTTCCGCGCTCGGCGCCGATGCCGGCTCGCGCGTCTTCTACAACCGCGTCAAGGGCGAGATGGAGCGCGCCGTCGCCTCGCTCGGCTACGACTCGGTGACGATCGCAAGACCGTCGATGCTCGTCGGCGATCGCAGCGCGCTCGGGCAGCCGGTGCGCGGCGGCGAAATCTGGGCCATGCGGTTGACGAGGCCGCTCGGCTGGCTGGTGCCACGCGGCGTGCGGCCGATCGCCGCCGCCGATGTCGCCACGGCGCTGGTCGAGGCGACCGCGCGCGGCCGGCCCGGCCTGCACGTCCTCTCTTCCGGAGACATGCAGGGCACGCGTGGCTGACGGCGCTGCGCCGCTCCAGCGCGCAGCCTATCCACCCACGCCGCAAGGCGACCTCGACGATCGCGCCGAAACCGTCGAGCCGCCCAGCGACCACGCACCGCTCGAACGCTCGACGGCAGCGCTCTTTCGCCACCGCGCCTTCTTGCGCCTGTGGTTCGCGCGCGTTGCCGGCACGACCGCCAACCAGATGCTGCTCGTCGCGCTCGGCTGGCAGATGTACGACCTGACGCACAGCGCCTGGGACCTCGGCCTGGTCGGCCTGTTCCAGTTCCTGCCGGCGCTCTTGCTCGTGCTCGTTGCCGGCCAGGTCATCGACCGCTTCCATCGCGCCCGCATAGTCGCCGCCTGCATGGCGGTGCAGGCGCTGGTCGCCATCACGCTGGCCTCGGGATCGGCCGGCCAGTTCGCCGGACGCGAGATGCTGCTCGCCATCTCGGTCGCGGTCGGCACGGTGCGCGCCTTCCAGATGCCGGCTCAGCAGGCGTTGACGCCGATGGTGCTGCCGCCCGAGCTGCTGCCGCGCGGGCTTGCCTTCAGCTCGGCGGGCATACAGGCCGCGATCGTCGCCGGACCGGCGCTGGGCGGCTTTGCCTACGTCGCCGGCGCGCACGTCGTCTACGGCCTCTGCGCCGCGCTCTTCGTCGCTGCCGGCGCGCTCGCCGTCGGCGTTCGCTACGAGCAGCCAGCGCGCGTCAAGAAAGCGATCTCGCTCGAGACGTTGCTCGCCGGCGTGCGCTTCGTGCGCGACCGGCCGGTCGTGCTCGGCGCCATTTCGCTCGACCTGTTCGCGGTGCTGTTCGGCGGCGCGATCGCGCTCTTGCCGATCTTCGCCCGCGACCTGCTCCAGGTCGGCTCGTGGGGCCTCGGCCTACTGCGCGCCGCGCCGGCCGCCGGCGCCTTCGTCACCTCGATCGCGCTGACGCGTTTTCCGGTGGCGCGGCGCGCCGGCGCCGTGCTGCTCTCGGCCGTCGCCGTGTACGGCGTCGCGACGATCGTCTTCGGCATCTCGAGCTCGTTCGTCGTCTCGCTCGCCGCGCTCGTCGTCTCGGGCGCAGCCGACATGATCAGCGTCGTCATCCGCCAGTCGCTGGTGCAGCTCGATACACCCGACGAGATGCGCGGCCGCGTCAGTGCCGTCAATTCGGTCTTCATCGGCGCCTCGAACCAGCTCGGCGAATTCGAGTCCGGCGTCACCGCGGCCTGGTTCGGGCCGGTCGGCTCGGTCGTGCTCGGCGGCGTCGGCACCTTGCTCGTCGCCGGCACGTGGCTGCGCCTCTTTCCGGCGCTGGCGCATCGCGACCGGCTCTCGTCGACGCATCGCTGATCGCGCCGCGCTGCAGCGCCGCTCACTGCTCGCCGCGCTTCATCTTCATGCGCGCGCGCGCTTCCTTGCCGCGCGACTTCCAGGCCGAGAGCTGCTGCCGGCGCTCGACCCAGGTGAGCGAGTCGCGACGCGTTTCGCGCAGCAGCTTCTGGAAGTTGCGGAGCCGATCCGGATCGACGCCCTCCTTCACCGCGCAGCCCGGCTCGCCGCCGTGCGTGCAATCGCGGAAGCGGCATTGCCCAGCCAGTGCCTCGACGTCGCCGAAGCTCGCCGCGAGCGTCGCCTCGTCGATATCGGGACGCAGGGTGCGCAAGCCCGGCGTGTCGATGACGCAGGCTCCCCCCGGCAGCAGGTGCAGCGAGCGCGCCGTCGTCGTGTGCATGCCGCGGCTGTCGTGCTCGCGCACCGCGCCGGTGTCCTGCACCGGGGCGCCGAGCAGGGTGTTGGTCAGCGTCGACTTGCCGGCGCCCGACGAGCCGAGCAGCACCAGCGTCTGCCCGTCCTGCGCGACGTGGGCGAAGCGCGCCGCCGTCGCGGCGTCGGTGGCGTCGACGACGAGCGTCTCGACGGCATCGGGCAAACGGCGCGAGAGCGCCCCCAGCCGCTCGTCGAGCAGCGCCGGATCGGCAGCCGCAATGTCGGCCTTGGTCAGCACGACCAGCGGCGCCACGCCGCCGGCGTAGGCCAGCGTCAGGTAGCGCTCGAGCCGGCGCAGGTTGAAGTCGTCGTCGAGGCCCATGACGAGCAGGGCCCAGTCGACGTTGCTGACGACCGGATGGCGGCTGCCATCGCCGTCGCGGCGCGCGATGTGCGACGACGGCGGCACCCGCTCGTGCACCCAGCACGCGCCCGAAGCGTCGCGCGCCGCGAGCACCCAGTCGCCAACGGCGAGCATCGTGCCGCTGTCGATCAGTTGCCGCACCAGGCGCGGCAAGGGTCGCGCCGTGCGCTCGGCCAAGCCGTCATGCAGTTGCACGGTTTCGCGGTGCACGACGGTAACGCGCAGGAGCTCGAAGGAAATCGCGTCGCGGCCCTCTGCGCAAAGGTGGGCGCGCTCGGCGAGCGCCGGCGTGAGGCCGACGCGTTGCAGGCGTTCGATATCGAAGTGAAGCATGTGAATCCGAAGCATGTGGCTGCGGTTTGGCGACAGCGCGCCACGCCGCGATCGCCGGCAGCGAGCTGCCGGAACGAGCGATGCAAGGCCGCCGGAAAAGCGGCGCCGGATGCGAATGACTTCGGGAGTACCGGCCTCGAAGGCCGGCCGCGAGCTACGCGCGGATCAGGCGGCTGCCGACACGGCGGCGGCAGGAGCAGAGTCAGGCAGGGTCTTGGACATGAGGCTCTCCTTCGCGGGCCGGTGGCGGGGCAAAGCGCGTGGCGCTTCGGCGACTAGCCAAAGCCACCAGCTTCGGTGTCGGCCAAAAGTAGGCAGCTTTGGCGATGCGACGGCACGGATGCCGGCGCGGACGCGAGTCTGCATGCCTCGAAGCGTCGCGTCAACGCAAACCAGCTGCTGGTACTGGTATAGACCAGTACCCAGCTGCTGCCTCGCATATGCGCAACACGACGGGGCCTTCGTTGCGGCAAAGCCTTGCACTCGCGTCACCCGCCCGCACATCGCGAGCAAGGTCATCGGCCCCGTATGATCCGCCGCGCGCGTCACTGGCGCTCGCGCCTCACGTCTGGAGACTCGTCATGAAATCGATGCTCATCGCCCTCGCTATCGCTCTGGTCGCAGCCACCTCGGTGCCGAGCGATGCGTACGCCCGTCGCATCGGCGGCGGCGGCACCTCTGGCATGCAGCGTAGCCTGCCGCCGCGCACCGCGCCCGAGATGGCCAAACCGGCGACGCCGGCCGCACAGCCCACGCCGGCCCCGACCACCGCGGGGGCGCCGGCTGCTGCCGTGCCCAAGCGCTCGTGGCTCGGCCCGATCGCCGGCCTGGCCGCCGGCCTTGGCATCGCCGCGCTGATGAGCCACCTCGGCATGGGCGCGGAGCTCGGCAACATCGTCATGCTGGTGTTGCTGCTGGTCGTCGGCTTCGTCGCAATCCGCTTCCTGATGCGCCGCTTCGGCCCGGGCGCTGGCGCCTCGGTCGCACCGGGGATGCAGTACGCCGGCGCCGGCGTTGAAGCGCCGCTGCCGCCGGCCGCGCTCCTGCCGCAAGGCTTCGGTGCTTCGACCGGCACGCCGGCGGCAGCCGTTTCGCAACTGCCGGCCGGCTTCGATGCGGCCGGCTTCGAGCGCATCGCCAAGATGATCTTCATCCGTTTGCAGGCGGCCAACGACAGCGGCGACCTGAACGACCTGCGCGCCTTCACCACGCCCGAGATGTTCGCCGCGGTCAAGCTCGACCTCCAGGATCGCGGCGCCAGGGCGCAGCAGACCGACGTCGTCCGCGTCGACGCCGAGGTGCTCGACGTGACGAGCGAGTCCGAGCGGCAGATCGTCAGCGTCCGCTTCCACGGCCTGATCCGCGAGGAGATCGGCGCCGGCGCCGAGCCCTTCGACGAGGTCTGGCACCTCGTCAAGCCGGCCGACGGCAGCCGCGAGTGGGCGATCGCCGGCATCCAGCAGTCGGGCGCGCCGCTCGCGCAGGCGGCTTGAAGCTCTTCATCGTCACCGGCGCGTCGCGCGGCATGGGCGCGGCGATTGCCGCGCAGCTGCTCGGCGAGGCGAGCCACACCGTCATCTGCATCTCGCGCCACGAGAATGCGTCGCTCACCGCAGTGGCGAAGCAAAGCGGCGCAACCTGCGAGCAATGGACGGCCGACCTGGCAGCGCCGATCGCCGTCGCGGCGCGCCTGCAGGCCCGCCTCGCCGGGATCGACGCATCGGCGTTCGCCCGCGCCACACTCATCAACAACGCGGCGATACTGACGACGATCGGCGGCCTCGAAGTCTGCAGCGACGAGGATCTGTCGGCGGCGATGCGTGTCGGCCTCGAGGCGCCGCTGCTGCTGACTGCCGCCTTCCTGCGCGCCACGTCGGCCTGGCCCGGCCAGCGCCGCGTGCTCAACATCTCTTCCGGCCTCGGCCGCCGCGCCATGGCCGGCCAGGCAAGCTACTGCGCCAGCAAGGCCGGCATGGACCACATGACACGCGCCATCGCGCTCGACCAGGCCTTGCTCGGCAACGGCGCGAAGATCGTCTCGCTGGCGCCGGGCGTGATCGACACCGACATGCAGGTGCAGCTGCGCAGCGCCGATGGCGCCGGCTTTCCCGAGCAGGCGGCGTTCGTGCGCCTGAAGGAAAGCGGCCAGCTGACGTCGAGCGAGGAGGCCGCGGCGCGCGTCATTGCCTATCTCGAGCGTGCCGATTTCGGCAGCGTGCCGGTCGCCGACGTTCGAGACGCCTGAGTCTCCAGCCGGCCGGTTGGGTCGGGTCGGGCCTGCGCGACAATCTCGCGCCCTTCACCTGAATACAAGCGCGCCCGCCGCGCCCGGAGACCCCGACATGTCATTGCGTGCGCTCGCCGCCCTCACTTCGGCCGCGCTGCTCGCCGCGTGCGCGCCGATGCCGGCGGCGCAACCGGTCGCGAACCCGCCCGCCGTTGCCACGCCGAATGCGGGCGACATCATTGCGCCGAACGCCAATCTCTTCGTGCAGGGCATCCCGCCGATACCGAAGAGCCTCGCCGACGAGGTCGCGCGCTACACCGACTTTCGCGGCCACGGCTTCGTCGATTGGCATCCGGCGCGGCGCGAGATGCTGGTTGCCTATCGCAAGGCCGGCGGCAACACGACGCAGATCTATCGGCTCGCCGCGCCGCTCGGCGAGCTCGAACCGCTCACCGATTTCGCCGACCCGGTGCACAACGCGAGCTACGAGCCGCTGGTCGGCGATTCGATCGTCTTCGAGCGCAGCACAGGTGGCGACGAGGCGGCGCAGATCTATCGGCTCGACCTGGCGACGAAGCAGGTGACGGTCGTCACCGAGCCCAACCTGCGCACCGACATGCAGGGCTGGTTGCACAAGTCGAGCAGGCTGCTCTACCTCTCGGTGCCGCTCGACCGCACCGCCAGCGGCGGCAGCCGCGCCGAGATCGCGCAGACGCTGGCCCTGGTCGACCCGGCGCATCCCGAAACGCGCAAGAAGCTCGCCGAGCTGCCGGGCGGCGGCTGGGAGGTGGGCGGCGTGTCCTGGGACGATCGCCGCCTGACCCTGACGCGCTATCTTTCGGCTGGCGAGTCGCAAATCTGGCTGCTCGACATCGCCGGCGGCGAGCGCAGGCAGCTCCTGCCGGCGCTCGGCAGCAGCGAGAAGGCGACGCACTTTGCCGCGGCGTGGAAGCGCGACGACTCGGGCTTCTTCGTCGTCAGCGACCGTGGCGGCGAGTTCCGCGAGCTGATGTTCTACGCCCTCGCCGACGGCAAGCTCACCTCGATCACGCGCCACGTCAAGGGCGAGATCGAAGGCATGAGTCAGAGCGCCGACGGGCGCGTGCTGGCGGTGCGGGCCAGCGTCGAGGGCCGCATCAACCTGATGTTCTTCGACGGCGACGTCTTCAACGAGCTGCCCTCGCCGGCCCTGCCCGACGGCAGCGTGACGGCGGCGCAATTCCATCCGCGCCTGCCGCTGCTCTCGTTCGCGCTCAACAGCAGCAAGGGGCCGAGCCAGATCGGCACGCTGCTGCCGGCCGATGGCACCGCGCAGACCTGGACGCGTCCTTATGCGCCGCCGGGCGTCGACACGGCGCGCTTCGGCGAGCAGCAGATCGCGCGCTGGAAAAGCTTCGACGGCCGCGAGATCTCGGGCGTCGTCAACCTACCGCCGCCGCGCTTTGCCGGCCGGCGCCCGGTGCTGATCGACATCCACGGTGGCCCGGAAGGCCAGGCGAGCTTCGGCTTCATGAACCGCAGCAACTACTTCCTCGAAGAGCTGGGCATCGCCGTGATCCGGCCCAACGTGCGCGGCTCTTCGGGCTTCGGCAAGACCTACATGACGCTCGACGACGGCATGAAGCGCGAGGACTCGGTGAAGGATATCGGCGCCCTGCTCGACTGGATCGCAACGCAGCCGAACCTCGATCCGTCGCGCGTGCTCGTCGCCGGCGGCAGCTATGGCGGCTACATGAGCCTGGCCGTCGCCACCCACTACGCCGACCGCATCGCCGGCGCCATCGACATCGTCGGCATCTCCAACTTCGTGAGCTTCCTGCAGAACACCGAGAGCTACCGGCGTGATCTGCGCCGGGTCGAATACGGCGACGAGCGCGACCCGGCGATGCGCGAGTTCCTGACGCGTATCTCGCCGCTCACCAACGCCGCCAGGATCACCAGGCCGCTGTTCGTCGTGCAGGGCAGGAACGACCCGCGTGTTCCCTACACCGAGGCCGAGCAGATCGTTGCGAAGGCGCGCGCCAACGGCACGCGCGTCTGGTACATGCGCGCCGAGAACGAAG
>JANXWR010000418.1 GCA_025351025.1 Burkholderiales bacterium
GTTGCACAAGGTCTCGGCGGCGACGCGCGAGCGCGGATCCTGGGCGAAGATCGCGTCGAGGATGGCGTCGGAGATCTGGTCGGCGACCTTGTCGGGGTGGCCTTCGGAGACCGATTCGGAAGTGAAGAGGAAGTCGTTCGACACGCTGTGCTCCAGTGCTGAAATTCGTCGGGCCCGCAATCGAGATCGCGTTGCCGGCCTGGGCTTTGGAGAGCGGCGAACGCTTTAGCGGAATTCTTTTTACGTCGCCCCGCAAGTTGTTCAATAACTCGGCGACCGCCGCATTATAGGAAAGCGCAGGCCAGCTACTGCCGGCGCGCCGGTTGCAACGGGTCTCGCAACGCAAAACTTTATTTCAACGCCGATGTCACGTTCGGCGGGTCCGATACGTATTGAAGGACAGGAGCATCGTCGCCAGCGACGCCGCGCACCATCCTGTCACGAACCGGACACGTCCATGCGAGCCACTCTTCCGTTCGCGCCTTCCGTGCTACTCCTGGCGCGAGCCGCGCTGCGCCCTTTCACGGTGCCCGTCGTTGCCTTGCTGCTTGCCGCCTGCGGCGGTGGAGGGGGTGGAGGTGGCGGCTTGCCGGCGGGCGTGGCGCCGACCGTCACCCTGCAGCCGGCGAACGCCAGCGTGATGCCGGACAGCCCGCCAGCTTTGTCGTTGCCGCCACCGGTGACGCGCCGCTGACTTACCAATGGCAGCGCACCGGCGTCGATGTCGTGGGCGCCACCTCGGCCACCTTCACCCTGGCCGCGACCGTGCTCGGCGATAGCGGCGCGACCTTTCGCGCCGTCGTCACCAACCCCAGCGGCAGCGCCACCAGCACGGCGGCGACTCTCACCGTCGCGCCGTCCGCGCCGGTGCTCACGATCACGGCGCAGCCGGCCAACCTCAGCGTCGTCGCAGGTGCATCGGCGAGCTTCGTCGTCGCCGCGAACTGCAGTTCCGCGACCCTGGCAATCCAATGGCAGCGCGGTGCGCTGGTGGGTGGCGTTCTGACCTGGACCGACATCGCCAGCTCAAGCGCTGCGACCTTCACGCTGGCCACCGCACTGGCCGACAGCGGCGCGCAGTTTCGCGCCCAGCTGAGCTGCAGCGGCATGAGCGCTGCCACGAGCGCGGTCGCGCTGCTCACCGTCACCGCGCCACCCACGGCGATGCTCGCCTTGCTGCCGGTCAACGGTCTGCGCGACCACGCCGAGGCGGGCACGACCAGCGGCATCGTCCAGGATGCGTCGGGCAGCTTCACCTTCCTCACAGTCAACCGGATCAAGCGACTGAGCGCCGACCTGTCGACGATCACGCCGGTGGCCGGTGGTGGCGCGCCCGCGGCCTTTGCCGACGGTCCGGCCGCGACCGCGCGCTTTAACGCGCCGCTCGGTCTGGCTCAGGACCCGACCGGCATCCTCTACGTCGCCGACACGGGCAATCACCTGATTCGCAAGGTCGCCCTCGACGGCACGGTGACGACGATCGCGGGCTCGCCCGGCGTTGCCGGATTCGCCGACGGCACCGGCGGCGTGGCGCGCTTCAGCTCGCCCTGGGCCATCACGATGGGACCCGACGGCGACCTCTACGTCGCCGACCGCGACAACCACCGGATCCGTCGCGTCACGACCGCCGGAGTCGTCTCGACGTACTCCGGCAGCGTCGGCGGCTGCCTCAATGGCGCGGCTTCGTCGGCTTTGTTCGTTTTTCCCGAGGGCGTGGTGGCGGCGCCGAACGGCGATCTCTATGTCGCCGACTACGGCAACCTGCGCGTTCGCGTCATCGCGCGCAGCGGCAGCGGCGCCGGCCTGGTCAGCACGCTTGCCGGCAGTGGCATGAACGTGCCCTTGCAGCCCGACGGCGCCGCCAACCTCGCGAGCATTCCCTTCCCGAGCGCGATGGCCTTGCGCGGCAATACGCTCGTCGTCGCCGATGAGGCGGGGCTGCTGCGGCTGATCGACCTCAGCAGCGGCGTCGTCTCCACGCTCACCGGCTTCCGCGCACCCGTCAACGGCCTTGGCTACGCCGATGGCCCGGTCGGCACGTCACGGCTGCGCATCATTCGCGGCATCGTCCCGGTGGCCAGCGGCGGCTACCTGGTGGCCGACGACAACTCGCTGCGCAGCGTCAGCACGGCCGGGGTCGTGACGACGATTTCCACCACCGTGGTCGGCGTGGCCTCGACCCCAACCGGCGTCGGCGTGCTGGCGCAGGAGCCCATCGTCATGGGTCCGAGCACGCGCCAGGCGCTGACCGTCGATCCGGCCGGCAACGTCGTCATCGCCGACTTCGCGACCAACCTCGTGCGGCGAATCGCGCCGAGCGGCGCAGTCACCCTGGCCGCTGGCCTGTCGGGCAACTTCGCCGGACCGGTCGACGGCAAGGCCAACGAGGCCCAGTTCGTCAGGCTCGGCCCGATCGCGACCGATCCGGCCGGCGTGATCTACATCACCGACAACTACGCCGTGCGCCGGATCGGCACCGACAACGTCGTGACCTTCGTCGCCGGCTCGTACACCGACGTCGGCAACAACGACGGCACTGCGACCACGGCGCGATTCTTCGACATGAACGGCATCGCCGTCGGCCCGGGCGGCAACGTATTCGTCGCGGATCACAACGCGATCCGCAAGGTCGACGCGGCCGGCAACGTGACCACCTACGCCGGCGTCGTCGGTCAGGCCAGCATCGTCGACGGTCCCGTGGCCAGCGCGCGCTTCCAGTTCCCGAGCACGCTGTCGTTCGCGCCGGACGGCACCCTCTATGTCCAGGACGGCTCGGTGATCCGGCGCATCTCGGCCGATGGCGCGACCGTGTCGCAACTCGCCGTCAACGACGTGGAAGGCGGCCTCGCGGTCGACGCGGCCGGCACGGTCTACTACGGCTCGGCCTTCGGCTTGGCGATGATCTCGACCGGCGGCACGCGCACGCTGCTGATCCCCAAAGGCCCGGCCACCGTGCTGGGCTCGAGCCCGACGCTGCTCAACGTGATCAGCATCGCCATACTCGGCCCGAAGCGGCTGGTGATCCAGACCGGCTTCGACCGGCTGATCGCGACGCTGCCGTGAGCGCACGGATACTTGGGGCGTGGCAACGCGCATCCTGCTCGCCTTTCTATGGCTGTTCCATTGGCTTCCGCTGGGCCTCCAGGCGGCTTGCGGCAATGCCTTCGGGCGGCTGGGCTACCGCCTCGTTTCGTCACGACGAAAGGTCGCGCTGCGCAACCTCGAGCTCTGCTTTCCGGAGCTGAGCGAGAGCGAGCGCGAGCGGCTGGCGCGCGATCACTTTCGCTGGCTCGGCCGCAGCCTGCTCGAGCGCGGCCTGCTCTGGTATGCCTCGCCGGAGCGGCTGCGTCGGCTGATCCGCGTCGAGGGCGACGTGCACCTAGCCGAGCGCAGCGAACGCCCGGTAATGTGGCTGGCGCCGCACTTCATGGGCCTTGATGTCGCCGGCGCTTCGGTTCTGTTGTTCCAGAAGCGCAAGGGCATCTCGATCTATCAGAGGCAGAGCAACGCGGTGATGGATCGTGCGCTCAGGCGTGGCCGCCTCCGGCTCGGCAACGCCGAGATTTTTTCGCGCGACGAGGCGGGCAAGCCCCTGTTTCGCGCCATCCGCCGCGGTGACGGATTCTTCAACCTGCCCGACATGGACTTCGGCACGCGCGACGCCGCCTTCGTGCCCTTCTTCGGCGTGCCCGCGGTGACGCTGCTGGCCCCGTCGCGGCTCGCCAAGGCGATGAACATGGTGGTGCAGCCGGTGGTCGCCGAGATCCTGCCCGGCGGCAGGGGCTACGTCGTTCGCTACGAGGCGCCCTGGCCTGACTTTCCGAGCGACGACCCGGTCGCCGACAGTGCGCGTATGAACCGCTGGATCGAGGCCGAGATCCGGCGCAACCCTGCGCAATACCTGTGGGTGCATCGGCGCTTCAAGACGCGGCCGCCGGGCGAGCCGTCTCTCTACTGACCCGCGCCGGTGTCATCCTGAGCGAAGCGAAGGATCTCATCGACCGCCGAGATCCTTCACCGCGTTCAGGATGACATCGGGGCCGCGATAATCGAAGGATGCGGGTTCGCTTCACCAAGATGCAGGGCGCGGGCAACGACTTCGTCGTGCTCGACGCGACCCGTGCACCGCTCGACCTGAGCCAGGCGCAGCTGCAGAAGCTCGCCGACCGGCGCTTCGGCGTCGGCGCCGACCAGATCCTCGTCGTCGAGCTGGCCCGACACATCGGCGTCGACTTCGGCTACCGCATCTTCAACGGCGGCAGCGGCGACGAGGTCGAGCACTGCGGCAACGGCGCGCGCTGCTTCGTTCGGTACGCGCGCGACAAGGGTCTCACCGACAAGACGACGCTCGCCGTGGAGACGACGAACCGCCGCCTCGAGCTGCGCCTGCAGCCCGACGGCCGCGTCAAGGTCGACATGGGCGCGCCCGATTTCGATCCTGCGCATCTGCCCTTCGACATCACCTGGCTGGCACCGCGCGTCGCCGATGCGGGCCTGCCGCTCTGGCCGCTCGAGCTCGGCGAAGGCAAGACCGTCGACGTGGCGCTGGTCTCGATGGGCAATCCGCACGCGGTGCAGATCGTCGCCGACGTCGACGCGGCGCCGGTTGCGAGCCAGGGCCCGCGCATCGAGAAGCACGTCCGCTTCGCGCAGGGCGTCAACGCCGGCTTCATGCAGATCGTGTCGCGCACGGCGATCCGGCTGCGCGTGTACGAGCGCGGCGCCGGCGAGACGCTGGCCTGCGGCACCGGCGCCTGCGCCGCGGTCGCCGTCGGCATCCGCCTCCACCTGCTCGACGCCAAGGTCGAGGTCGAGACGCACGGCGGCATGCTGGCCATCGAATGGCAGGGTGGTACGTCGCCGGTGCTCATGACCGGGCCGGCCGAAACGGTTTTCGAAGGAGAGATCGAACTATGAGTAGCGCACTGTGACCACCACGACCCCGAACGGGCCGCCGACCGGCGTGCAGGGCATCACCGAGGCCGACATCGCCAACTACCTGGCGACCAGTCCCGGCTTCTTCGAGCGCCACGCCGAGTTGCTCGGCTCGGTGCAGCTCGCCAATCCGCACGGGCAGCGCGCCGTCTCGCTGCAGGAGCGGCAGATGGAAATGCTGCGCGACAAGGTCAAGGGCTTCGAGCGGCAGATCATCGAGATGATCAGGAACGGCCAGGACAACGTCGCCATCGCCGACAAACTGCATCGCTGGACGCGCGCCTTGATGCTGACGGCCAACGCCGCCGACCTGCCCGACGTGCTGGTGCGTCAGCTGATGCATCAGTTCGTGATTCCTCAAGCGGCGATCCGCGTCTGGGGTGGCGCCGAAGCCTTTGCCAGACTCGCCTTCGCGCGCGCGGTGAGCGACGATGTGAAGAGTTTTGCGAGCAGCCTGGGCGCCGCCTACTGCGGCGCCAACACCGGCTTCGACGCGGTGCAGTGGCTCGAGACGCCGGCACAGGCGCTCTCGATCGCGCTGATTCCGCTGCGCCACGAAAGCATCACCGGTGCTTTTGGCCTGCTCGTGCTCGCCTCGCCCGACCCGACCCGCTACACCGCCGACATGGGCACCGAATTCCTGACCCGCATCGGCGAGGTGGCGAGCGCCGCGCTGACGCGGCTGTTGCCGGCGGCGTGATGGTCGAAGGCCGCGATCCGTCACCGCGTTCAGGATGACAGGGGTGCGTCATCACGATGTCGTCTGTGGCGGCAATGTCATCCCGAGCGTAGTGAAGGATCTCGCGGCGCCCTCGTCCGACTCCGACATCACCGCTCATCTTCAATACCTCGAGGTCGAGCGTCGCCTGGCAGGGCGCACGCTTGCGATCTACCGCGAAGCCTTCGACCGTCTGCAGGGTTTCGCACTTGCCGCAGCGGTGCCTTTGCGTCAGGTCGAGACGACGCACATCCGCCGCTGGGCGGCGCAGCTGCATGGCCAAGGCCTGGCGCCGCGCAGCATCGCTATCGCTCTCTCGGCGTGGCGGGGCCTATACCGCTGGCTCGGCGGCGAAGGTTTCGTCGCCGCCAATCCGGCCTCCGGCGTGCGCGCGCCGCGCGCCGCCAAGCCGCTGCCGAAGGCGCTCTCGGTCGACCACGCGGTCGCGCTGGTCGAGCATCGCGGCGACGGCGGCGACCCGGTCCTCGTCGCCCGCGACGTCTGCGTCGCCGAGCTGCTCTACGGCTGCGGCCTGCGCGTCGGCGAGCTGGTCGGCCTCGACGTCACGGCCAGTGCCGACGCCGCCGGCTGGATCGATGCCGCCGATGCCAGCGCCCATGTGCTCGGCAAAGGCAGCAAGCGCCGCAGCGTGCCGGTCGGCAAGCCCGCGTTGCGCGCGCTCGAAGCCTGGCTCGCGGTGCGCGGCGAGCTGGCGCGGGCCGCCGAAGCCGCGCTGCTCGTCGGCAGGCGCGGCGGGCGTATCACGGCGAGCCAGGTGCGCGCGCGGCTGAAGGCGCAGGCGATCGCCGCCGGCGTGCCGACGCACGTCCATCCGCACATGCTGCGCCACTCGTTCGCCTCGCACCTGCTGCAGTCGAGCGGCGATCTGCGCGCCGTGCAGGAGCTGCTCGGCCACGCCAACATCACGACGACGCAGGTCTACACCAAGCTCGACTTCGGCCATCTCTCGAAGGTCTACGACGCGGCGCATCCGCGGGCGAAGAAGCGCAGTCCGGACAAAGAGTGAGATCCTTCGCTGCGCTCAGGATGACAGTGGCCACGGGTGTCATCCTGAGCGAAGCGAAGGATCTCGTCGCATGAAGACCATCCGGCTTCGTCCCGGAAAAGAGCGCTCGCTGCTGCGCCGCCACCCGTGGGTTTTCGAGGGCAGCGTCGGCGGCGGCAAGGCCGACAGCGGCGAGACGGTGCGGGTCGAAGGCAGTGATGGAAAGTTTCTCGCCTGGGGCGCCTACAGCCCAGCCTCGCAGATCCGCGTTCGCGCCTGGAGCTTCGACGAGGCCGAGCGCATCGACGCCGCATTCTTCGCCCGGCGCATCGCTGCGGCCGTGGCGATCCGCGCGCGCTTGGCCGTAGCCAGCGATGGCTTTCGCCTGGTGCACGGCGAGTCCGACGGCCTGCCCGGCCTGGTCGTCGATCGCTACGCCGACACGCTCTCGGCGCAGTTCCTGTCGGCCGGTGTCGAGCGCTGGAAGGCGACGATCGCCGACGCGTTGATGGCGGGCAGCGGCGCCAGAAGACTCTACGAGCGCAGCGACACCTCGGCGCGTCAGCGCGAAGGACTGGCCGCAGCGAGCGGCTGGCTGCGCGGCGGTGGCGATGCAACGACGCGCATCACGATCCGCGAGCACGACTGGCGGCTCGGCCTCGACGTCGCCAGCGGCCACAAGACCGGCTTCTATCTCGACCAGCGCGACAATCGCAAGCTCTTCTCCGACACGGTGCGCCACTTCGGCCTCGAGCGTGTGCTCAACTGCTATTGCTACAGCGGCGGCTTCAGCGTCGCCGCCCTCGCCGGCGGCGCGACTCAGGTCGTCGGCGTCGACTCCTCGGGCCCGGCGCTCGAGCAGGCCGTCGCCAACGTCGCGTTGAACGGCTTCGACGCGTCACGCCACGAGGTACTCGACGCCGACGTCAACCAGACCTTGCGCGCCATGCTCGAGGAAAAGCGCAGCTTCGACGCGATCGTGCTCGACCCGCCCAAGCTGGCGCCGAGCGCCGCCCACGCCGAGCGCGCGGCGCGCGCCTACAAGGACATCAACCGCCTTGCCTTCATGCTGATTCGCCCGGGCGGCGTGCTCTTCA
This sequence comes from Burkholderiales bacterium, assembly GCA_025351025.1. Lineage (GTDB taxonomy): Bacteria > Pseudomonadota > Gammaproteobacteria > Burkholderiales > Burkholderiaceae_C > Schlegelella_A. The sequence goes on from JANXWR010000418.1 coordinate 7,757, forward strand.
CCTTCTCGTGCTCGGGCGGCATCTCGGCCGACCTGTTCCACAAGATCGTCGCCGGCGCCGGGCTCGATGCCGGTGTCGACGGACTGATCTACGCCCGCCTCGGAGCGGCACCGGACCATCCGATGACGGTGACCTTTCCCGAAGGGGAGTACCTCAAGGGCCTCGTCATCATCAAGCGCTGAGGGCGCGCTTCAGGCCGGCCACGGCAAGGCGATGCGCGTCTCGAACTTGGCGCGGTGCACGCTGAAGAAGCTCTTGACGTTGCGCACGTTCGCGTCGGCGGTGAAGAGGCGCTGCACCAGCGCGTGATACGCCGCCATGTCGGCGAGCTGGATGATGAGGATGAAGTCGGGCCCGGGCGAGACCCGGTGGCATTGCCGGACCGTCTGTTCGGCGACGGCGCGCGCCTCGAATGCGGCGAGTGCTTCGGCCGATTGCCGGTCGAGCGTGACCTCCACGATCGCAGTCAGGCCATGACCCAGCCGCTCCGGCGAGAGGATGGCGACCCGGCGCTCGACGATGCCGGCGTCGACCAGGCGTTTGACCCGTCGCAGGCAGGTGGCGGGCGAGACGTGAACCCGCCCGGCGAGGTCGTGATTGGTGAGTGAGGCGTCGCTCTGGAGTGCGTCGAGGATCTTCAGGTCGACGCTGTCGACCGCAGCGGCGAATAATTCTTCCGCCACTGAAAGATTTCTCAGAGAAACAACCATATCGGAGGGATTGTGCAATAAATAGCCATTTCAGTGCCTAAAAATGCCAGCAAATTGCCAGTCTGAAGACCTAGAGTCGCACCTCGCTCAACGTCAAGAGATCTGAACCATGTGCGGAATCGTCGCTGCCGTCAGCTCGCGAAACATCGTTCCGGTGCTGGTCGAGGGCCTGCGACGGCTCGAATACCGGGGCTACGACTCGTGCGGCGTCGCGCTGCATCAGAACAGCGAATTGCGCCGGGCACGCAGCACGGCGCGAGTCGCAGAGCTCGCCGCCAACGTCGCGGCTGACCATCTCGAAGGTGGCACCGGCATCGCCCACACGCGCTGGGCCACGCACGGCGCACCGGTCGTACACAACGCGCACCCGCACTTCTCGCACGGCCCGAGCACCGCGCCGCGCGAGGGCAAGGCCAGCGTCGACGATTCCGGCGAGGCTTCGGGAATCGCTGCCGCGGGACGCGTCGGCCTCGTGCACAACGGCATCATCGAGAACCACGACGAGCTGCGCGCCGAGCTGAAGGCGAAGGGCTACGCCTTCGTCACGCAGACCGACACCGAGGTCATCGCCCATCTGGTCGACCACTACTACGACGGCGACCTGCTCGAAGCGGTCGAGCGCACCCTGCCGCGGTTGCGCGGCGCTTACGCGATCGCCGTGTTCTGCCGCGACGAGCCGCATCGCGTGATCGGCGCGCGGCACGGCTCCCCGCTGGTGCTCGGCGTCGGCACCGTCGCTGGCGCGAACGAGAACTTTCTCGCCTCCGACGCGATGGCGCTGGCCGGCGTCACCGACCAGATCGTCTATCTCGAAGAAGGCGACGTCGCCGACATCCAGCTCGGCAAGTACTGGGTCGTGCACGCCGATGCGAAGGGCGCCTTCAAGGCCGTCGATCGGCCGGTGCGCACCGTCGTCGCGCATACCGGCGCCGCCGAGCTCGGCCCCTATCGCCACTACATGCAGAAAGAGATCTTCGAGCAGCCGCGCGCCATCGCCGACACGCTCGACGCCGTGTCCGCCGTCTCGCCCGAGCTCTTCGGCGACGGCGCGTACCGCGTCTTCAAGGGCGTCGAGCAGGTGCTCATCCTCGCCTGCGGCACGAGCTACTACAGCGGCTCGGTCGCCAAGTACTGGCTCGAGGGCATCGCCCGGATTCCGACCGCGGTCGAGGTGGCGAGCGAATACCGCTACCGCGACAGCGTGCCCAACCCGAAGACGCTGGTCGTGACGATCTCGCAAAGCGGCGAGACGGCAGACACGCTCGCCGCGCTGAAGCACGCGCGCTCGCTCGGCATGGAGCACACGCTGACGATCTGCAACGTGGCCACGAGCGCGATGGTGCGCGAGTGCGCGATGGCCTACGTGACGCGCGCCGGCGTCGAGATCGGCGTTGCCTCGACCAAGGCGTTCACGACGCAGCTGGTCGGCCTGTTCCTGCTCACGCTCGCGCTGGCGCAAGCCAAGGGCCGGCTCAGCGAAGAGAGCGAAGCGGTGCACCTGAAGGCGCTGCGCCACCTGCCAGTCGCGGTGCAGTCGGTGCTCGCGCTCGAGCCGCAGGTGATCGCCTGGAGCGAGGAATTCGCGCGCAAGGAGAACGCCCTCTTTCTCGGCCGCGGCATGCACTATCCGGTGGCGATGGAAGGCGCGCTCAAGCTCAAGGAGATCAGCTACATCCACGCCGAGGCCTACCCGGCCGGCGAGTTGAAGCACGGCCCGCTCGCGCTCGTCACCTCGCAGATGCCGGTGGTGGCGATCGCGCCGAACGATGCGCTGCTCGAAAAGCTGGAGAGCAACCTGCACGAGGTGCGCGCGCGCGGCGGCGAGCTGTTCGTCTTCGCCGATGCCGGCACGCGCATCGAGCCGGCCGAAGGTGTGCGCGTGATCCGCCTGCCCGAGCACTACGGCGCGCTCTCGCCGATCCTGCACGTCGTGCCGCTGCAGCTGCTCGCGTATCACACGGCGGTGGCGCGCGGGACGGATGTGGACAAGCCTCGCAATCTCGCCAAGAGCGTGACCGTCGAATGACCGCTTGACCTCAGCTTTCCTGTGATCGAGACAAATAAGGTCCGGTGGGGAAAAACAAAGTCCGTCGGGAAATTTCCCCCATCGTGGGAGGCAGCTCTCGGCCATGACCGGGCATAGCCGAACCGCGGCTCCATGGCGACGTACCGAAGCTGGACGCCTCTAAAGTCAGCCGCCGGTATTCGCGTTCGCGCACTGCGCCTCCGACTCGGCACGCGCCTTAAGCTCCTGCATGGCGCCGATGGACCTCCTCTCGCAGTACGGATACTTTGCCCTCTTCGCCGGCTGCATCCTCGAAGGGGAGACCCTGCTCTTGCTGGCCGGCATCGCGGCCCATGGAGGGTATCTCTCCTTTTCGACCGTCGTTCTTGTGGCCTTCGTTGGCGGCACCCTAGGCGACCAAATCCTTTTCTTTGTCGGTCGCCGCTATGGCGACGCGCTCCTGGGGCGCTGGACGCACCTGGAGGCGCCGGCCGCACGCGTGCGCCGCCTCATTAACCGTCATTCGGCGTTGCTGATTGTCGGAGTGCGCTTCATGTACGGCTTGCGTCTCATCGGCCCTGTTGTCATAGGGATGAGCAACGTCTCTGCTCGGCGCTTTGTCGTCTGTAACGTGATCGGCGCGGCCATCTGGGCTGTTGGGGTAAGCGGAGCCGGCTACCTCTTCGGCCATGCGATCGAGTGGCTGTTGGCCGACCTGGAACTCTTCGAGAGGCTCGCGCTTGGCGGCGTCCTCGTGGTCGTCGCACTGCTGTTGATGTTGCGCTGGTTTCGCAGCCGCTGAAGCGATGAAACACGCTCGAGACCTGCGGACAGGAGAAACGCCCGGTGCGCCGGAAGACTTGACCTGCGGCTCAGGGTCTCAGCGGCCGGTGTCCGTGGGTTCGGCGTTCCCGAAGTCGGCTTCGCGGCCAGAAGGGCGAGTTGGAGTGGGCCCTCATCGGGCCGACTACTCCGTGACCGACGACGCCGACAAGGTGGCGGCCGGCCAAGCCAGCGCACCGCGCAACCTCACGGCGCGCGTGCGCGGCGAAGATGGCGGGATTCGACTCCCCTTTGCGCTTTTACAGACATCAACAACCCGCGGGAAAGTAATGAATCAGCAAAAGATCAGTGCGGCAGCCCTCGCCAAGGTTGCCACGATCCTTTCCTTCACTCACCACCAGGAAACGGCCATGAGTCTCCACCGGTTTTATCTTCCTTTGCTCCTCGCGCTGTCCCTGCACGTCCCGGCGCAGGCACAGGGCATGGAGCACACGCATGTCCAATCCGGACCCTTGGGCAAGGTGACCTTCCCGAGCAGCTGCGATCCGAAGGTGCAACCCGCGTTCGAGCGTGCCGTGGCGATGCTGCATTCGTTCTGGTACTCGGCAGGCGAACAGGCGTTTCGCGATGTCCTGAAAGATGATCCGGGCTGCGCAATCGCGACATGGGGCATCGCCTCGATACTGATGTCGAATCCGCTCGCTGGCCAAGGTGCATCGCCGAAGGGAGCCGAGCAGGCACAAGCCGCGATCGACGAAGGACGCCGCATCGGCGCCGGGACCCAGCGCGAGCGAGACTACCTTGAAGCCGTCGCTGCGTACTACAGTGATTTCGTGACGCGCCCGGAGAGAGAGCGCCAGCTCTCGCGTGCCAAGGCTTACGACACCTTGGCTCAGCGCTACCCCGACGACGACGAGGCGCAGATCTTTTCCGCGCTCTATCTCGCCTCGACCCAGACGCAGGCCGACCAGACGTACGCGGCGTACCTCAGGGCAGCCGGCGTCCTCGAAGGGGAGTTCCTGAAGTATCCGGACCACCCGGGCGTGGCGCACTACCTCATTCACTGCTACGACGCGCCGCCGATCGCCTACAAAGGTGTGATTGCCGCGCGCCGTTACGCGGGCATTGCGCCGGCCGCGCCCCACGCACTGCACATGCCCTCGCATATCTTCACCCGCGTGGGCGCCTGGGAGGAATCCGCCGCCACCAACGTGCGCTCGATGGAAGTTGCCAAGGCCGGCAACGAGCCTGACGAGGCCTATCACGCGGCTGACTACATGGTCTATGCCTACCTGCAACTCGGCCGCGACGCCGAGGCACGTCGATCGATCGATGCTGCAATGAAAGTGACTGGCGTCAGCCCGAGGTTCATAGCGCCGTATGCCATCTCCGCCATGCCCGCACGGTATGCGTTTGAGCGAGGCGCGTGGCAGGAAGCGGCGAAGTTGCAGCCCTTTGGCAGCACTTATCCCTTCGTCGAGTCGATCACCTATTTCGCCCGCAGCGTCGGTGCGGCGCGTAGCGGCGACCTTGCTGCGGCTCGCAAGGATGCAGAGCAGCTCGAGACTCTTCACAAGGCCCTGCTCGCAGCGAAGAACAGCTATTGGGCCACCGAAGTCGAAGTTCAGCGTCTGGCAGCCTTTGGATGGATCGAGCTGGGCGAAGGCCATCCCGAGACGGCGCTACAGACCATGCGGGCTGCCGCCGACCTGGAAGACCGCAGCGAAAAGCATATCGTCACTCCCGCCCGCATTGTCCCGGCACGGGAGCTGCTCGGCGAGATGCTGCTCGAACTCAAGCAACCCGTGCAGGCGCTGAAGGAATTCGAAGCATCCCAGCAACGCGAACCGAACCGTTTTCGCGGCTATCTCGGCGCCGCGCGCGCGGCCGAAATGATGGGCGATCGCAGCAAGGCCGCCGCGTCTTATCGCAGCCTGGTCGCGCTGACCAAGGACGCTGACACCGAGCGGCCGGAACTGGCGAATGCAAGAATACCGGCGCAGCGGTAGACACCTCTGCAACCTGTTCGGCGACGCGCGGAGCTAAAGCGCTCAATCGAGAGGCAGACATCTAGTTCCTTCAAGCCGCGAGCGCGAGCGACAATCATCCAAGCGTCCCGCTGTGAAAGCGGCGGCTCCTGAGCGGGCAATCCGAGAAGTCGAAGAGCGGCTCCGGGGCCGATACCGGCCGGTCGGCGCCTCCTCCCGGGTGGTCGCCACCAGTCGCGCGAAGGACTTGACTTCCCGGACTCGGGATTGCAATCTCTCGATGCACCGGTCGAACCAGTCTCTCGCTTCGTCGTGCCTCGCCGCTAGGTCCTCCCGGTCGCTCACGAAGGCCAGCGCCTCAATGCGCGCGCAGGTCTCGGCGGGCAGGTCGCGCGCCAAGCGTCGAGATGCGACTCGACCCGGATGCCGCGCCGATCGAACCACTTCGCCGCGGCCGTGCAGCT
>JANXWR010000424.1 GCA_025351025.1 Burkholderiales bacterium
GCCGACGTCCCAGACGATGCGGTCGTGCGGCGTGTCGTAGACGTGATGCAGCGCGATCGTCAGCTCGACCGTGCCGAGGTTCGACGACAGGTGGCCGCCGGTCTGCGAGACGCTCTGCACGACGAACTCGCGCAACTCGACGGCGAGCTGCTTCAGCTCCGGGCGCGAGAGGCGGCGAACGTCGGCAGGACTGGCGATGGAATCGAGGAGCTTGCTGGACATCGTTCTTCTTGTGCTTTCAATGTTCGCGGTCGACGACGCGGTCGGCGAGCACGAGCAGGCTTTGTACGTCACCCAGGCCGCTCGCCTGCAGCGCCGCGCGGGCCGCGTCGCGCAGCTCGTGGGCGCGCCGGAGCGCCGGCTCGAGGCCGAGCACGCTGACGTAGGTGGGTTTGTTGTTGTCGAGATCCTTGCCGGCGGTCTTGCCGAGGATCGAGGAGGCCTGGGTGACGTCGAGGATGTCGTCGACGACCTGGAAGGCGAGGCCGATCGCCTCGCCATAGGCCGAGAGCGCCTGCCATTCGCCGGGCGTCGTCACGCCACAGGCGGCGCCCATGAGCACGCTGGCCTGCAACAGGGCGCCAGTCTTGCGCCGGTGCATGTCCGAGAGGCCCTGCTCGTCGAGCGGCAGACCGACGCTGGCCAGGTCGATGGCTTGTCCGCCGGCCATGCCGGCACCGCCCGCGGCGCGCGCGAGTAGTGCGCACAGGCGCGCCTGCAGGGCCGGCGCGACGGTGTCGCCAGGCGTCAGCACTTCGAAGGCGAGCGCCTGCATGGCGTCGCCGGCGAGCATCGCCTGGGCAACGCCGTAACGCACGTGCACGGTCGGCTTGCCGCGGCGGAGCACATCGTTGTCCATGCACGGCAGGTCGTCGTGGACCAGCGAATAGGCGTGGATCAGCTCGACGGCGCAGGCGGCGCGCAAGGCCGCCTCGCGAACGCCATGCACCGCCTCGGCGGCGGCCAGCACGAGCAGCGGCCGCAGCCGCTTGCCGCCGTCGAGCACGGCATAGCGCATCGCATCGCCGAGTCCGGCCGGGGCGGCGGCCGGGACCCAGGCGTCGAGGGCGGCCTCGACGGCGTCGAGCTCGCCGAGCGACCAGGTGTCGAAGTCGTCCCTTTTCATCGGCTGCGTGCGCCCGGGCACGCGGTGCTCATTGGACTAACCTTCGCGCTGCGCGCTCCGGGATGAGCGCTTTGGAGCGGCCATGCGCACTCATGGGTTCGGCCATGGCTTGAGCTGGCCGTCTTCGAGGATCTTCACCTGCTGCTCGACGGCCTCGAGCCGGGCGCGGCAGAACTGCAGCAGCTCGGTGCCGCGGCGATAGCCTTCGAGCAGGCCCTCGAGGGGCAGTTGGCCGCCTTCCATCGAGGCAACGAGCGTTTCCAGCTCTGCCAGCGCGGCCTCGTAATTCGCGGGCGGCGCCGCGCTCCGGGCGGGTACGGTGGCTATCGTCATTCGGCGGCGTAAAAGGCTCGATTGTAGTCAGCCGACCCGCCCCCACCTCCTCGCCACGGCGACAGCCGGGCGGGCCGGCGCGACGAGCCGCCTGGCCGCTCGCCAGGCCGAGCCCGCTGGGTACACTACGCCTCCCTTCGGGGTTGTCCGCCGCACCGCACCCCCGCCCGATCGAGTCGGCCTTCGAGCCCAGGAGGATTCCGCCGCCATGTCCGACCAGCGCGTTCCCGCGGTAGCGCTCGCCCCCGGCCACTCGCAGCTCCAGGTCCGGAGCTATTTCGATCCCGCCCTGTTCGAACGCGAAAAGCAGATGCTTTTCGCCGACGGGCCACGCTACGTCGGCCACGAGCTCGCCGTGCCCGAGGTCGGCGACTTCCACACCCTGCCCCAGGAGGGCGAGGGCCGGGCCCTGATCCGCACCGACCAGGGCGTGGAGTTGGTCTCAAACGTCTGCCGGCACCGCCAGGCCCTCATGCTGCGCGGTCGCGGCAACACCGGGCAGAACATCGTCTGTCCGCTGCATCGCTGGACCTACGACCTCCAGGGCGAGCTGATCGGCGCACCGCATTTCGCCGACGACCCCTGCCTGTCGCTGCCCAACTACCCGGTGCACGCGTGGAACGGCATGGTGTTCGAGGCGCCGCGGCCGGGCGCACCGGGCCGCGACGTCGCAACCGACCTGGGCCGGCTCGGTCCCAGCGCCGACCTCGACTTCACCGGCTACGCCTTCGACAGCGTCAAGCTGCATGAGTGCAACTACAACTGGAAGACCTTCATCGAGGTCTACCTTGAGGACTATCACGTCGCCCCCTTCCACCCCGGGCTCGGCCAGTTCGTGACCTGCGAGGATCTGCGCTGGGAGTTCGGCGTCAACCACTCGGTGCAGACGGTCGGGCCGAAGAACGAGCTGGCCAAGCCCGGCTCGGCTGCCTACCGCAAGTGGCACGACGCGGTGCTCGCCTACCGCAAGGGGCGCTTCGACGACCCGGTGCCGCGGCACGGCGCGATCTGGCTCACCTACTACCCGGCGGTGATGGTCGAGTGGTACCCGCACGTGCTGGTCGTCTCGACGCTTCTGCCCAAGGGGCCGGACAAGACGCTCAACGTCGTCGAGTTCTTCTACCCCGAAGAGATCCACGCCTTCGAGCGCGAGTTCGTCGAGGCCGAGCAGGCCGCCTACTGGGAAACCTGCGCCGAGGACGACGAGATCGCCTTGCGCATGGATGCCGGCCGGCGCGCCCTGTTCGAGCGCGGCGACGACGACATTGGCCCGTACCAGAGCCCGATGGAAGACGGCATGCAGCACTTCCACGAGTGGTACCGGCGCACGATGGGGCCGGCGTTCCCGTCATCCTGAACGCAGCGAAGGATCCCGGCGAAGGCAGAGATCCTTCGCTTCGCTCAGGATGACAGCACGAAAATCGCGCATGTCTCCCGCCTGGCTGATCGTCTGCGCGACGCTGCTGTTCGCGACCATGGGCGTCTGCGTCAAGCTGGCCTCGGCCGAGTACCCGGCCGGCGAAATCGTCTTCTATCGCAGCCTGACCGGCGCGGTCATGATGCTCGGCCTGGCGCGATGGAACGGCGGCAGCGTGCGCACCAAGGTGCCGGGCATGCATTTCTGGCGCAGTCTCTCGGGCGTCGTCTCGCTGTGCCTGTGGTTCTACGCGATCGGCAACCTGCCGCTGGCCACGGCGATAACGCTCAACTACATGTCGTCGGTGTGGATGGCACTCTTCCTCCTCGGCGGCACCATCGCCCTCGGCACCTCGCGCATCGACGGCCACCTGATCGCGACGGTGCTGGTCGGCTTTGCCGGCGTTGCCTTGATGCTGCGCCCGACGATCGAGGCGCAGCAGCTCTGGCATGGCCTGATGGGCCTGCTCTCGGGCGTCATCGCCGCCACCGCCTACCTGCAGGTCACTGCGCTCGGGCGGATCGGCGAGCCTGAGTACCGGATCGTCTTCTGGTTCTCGGTCGGCGGCGTCGGCGCCGGCGTGCTCAGCCTGCTCTGGACCGGCCTGCACGCGCTCACCTGGCACGGCGGCCTGCTCCTGCTCGCGGTCGGCGTGCTCGCCTCGGTCGCGCAGCTCATGATCACGCGCGCCTATTCGACCGGCCGCACCCTCGTCAACGCCAGCCTTCAGTATCTCGGCATCGCCTGGTCGTTCGCCTACGGCGTGCTGCTGTTCGGCGACCAGGTGACGGCGATGGCGATCGCAGGCATGCTCCTGATCGCCGGCGCCGGCCTCTCGGCGACGCTGCTGCGCAGTCGCAGCCCCGGCATCGCACCCATGGCCGACCCGCCCAACACCGTATGACGACACCGACCGCCAGCCCCCTCATCTCCGCCGCCGAGCTGCAGGCGCTTTTGTCCGAGGCAAACAAGCCCGTCGTCATCGACGCCGGCTTCGACCTCGCCGATACCGCGTCGGGCGAGCGAAGCTACGCCGCCGGCCACCTGCCAGGCTCGCTCTACGTCCACCTCGACCGCGACCTCAGCGCCGCGAAGACCGGCACGAACGGCCGCCACCCTCTCCCCGACCGCACCGTCTTCGCGCAGATCGCCGGCCGCTTCGGCATCACACCAGGCACGACGGTAGTCGCCCTCGACCGCCAGGGCGGCGCCTACGCGGCGCGCCTGTGGTGGATGCTGCGCTGGCTCGGCCATGCGCCGGTGTTCGTGCTCGACGGCGGCTTCGCGGCGTGGACCGCCGCCGGCGGCGAGGTCTCGACCGCACCGGTGGCCGCCGTGCCGGCGCCGCCCTACCCCGATCGGCCGTCGCTCGTCGGCAGCGTCGACGCCGCCGAACTGGCCCGGCGCATCGGCCGCTCGCTCTTACTCGACGCGCGCTCCGGCGAGCGCTTTCGCGGCGAGAAGGAGCCGATCGATCCGGTCGCCGGCCGCATCCCCGGCGCGCTCAACCGCTTTCACGCCAGCAACCTCGCGCCGGGTGGAAAGTTCAAGGTCCCGGACGAGCTGAGGCGCGAGCTCGAGGCGACGCTCGGCGGTCGCGCATCCGCCGAGGTGATCCACTCCTGCGGCTCGGGCGTCACCGCCTGCCACAACCTGCTGGCCATGGAACATGCCGGCCTGGTCGGCTCGCTGCTCTATCCCGGCTCGTGGAGCGAATGGTCGTCCGACCCGTCACGGCCGATCGCGCGCGGTTGATCCAGCGCGGTTGATCCAGATCTACCCGGCGTGCCGCAGCGGTGCGAAGATCGCGCCGCAGATCGAAGGAGCCTCCATGTACCAGCGCATCCTCATCCCGACCGACGGTTCCGAGCTCACCGGGCGGGCCGTCACGGCCGGCGTCGGCCTGGCCAAGGCGCTGGGCGCCGAAGTGCACACGCTCTGCGTGAAGGAGCCGTTTCCCTACGGCGCGGTGGCCGAGATGCAGCCGACGCCGCCGCAGGAGTTCTTCGATGCGCAGGAGCGCGCCGCGGCGCGCCATGTGCGCGCCGTGATCGATGCCTGCGACGCCGCAGGCGTCGTGTGCCACGCCGAGACGATCGAGGGGCTGCAGCCGTGGGAGGCGATCGTCGAGTACGCCGAGAAGAAGGGCTGCGATCTGCTCGTCATGGGCTCGCACGGCCGCAGCGGCTTCGCCACACTCTTCCTCGGCAGCGAGACCCAGGACGTGCTCAAGCATACGAAGGTTCCGGTGCTGGTGGTGCGCTGAGGGCCCTCACCCCCGACCCTCTCCCGCAAGCGGGAGAGGGAGGAACTCAATGGCCTCCGGGCATCTGCGATGTGGCGACGACGACGATGCCGATGCCGGCGACCAACCAGAGCAGCTGCGCCGCCGTTTCCTTCAGCGTCAACCGGTGCTGCAGCTGCGGGATCAGATCGGCGACGGCGACGTAGACGAAGCTGCTCGACGCGACCACGAGCAGGTACGGAAAGGCCGACTGCCACGGTCCGACGATGAAATAGCCGATGACGCCGCCCACGACTGCGGCGAGGCCCGACACGGCGTTGAAGAAAAGCGCCCGGCCGCGCGAGAAGCCGGCGTTGAGCAGGACGATGTAGTCGCCGACCTCCTGCGGAATCTCGTGCGCGATGATGGCCAGCGAGGTGACGACGCCGACCCGGGTGTCGGCGAGAAAGGCGGCGGCGATGATGATGCCGTCGCAGAAGTTGTGGATGCTGTCACCGAGGATCACGCTCCAGCCGCCGCGCCCGGCCTGCTGCTTGTCGAAGCCGTGATGGTGGTGGTGCTCGTCGCCTTCGTGGTGGTGGCTGTGCCGGTAGAGCTCAGCTTTCTCGAGCAGAAAGAAGAACATTAGGCCGCCGAGCAGCGTCGCGAAGAGCGCCTGCGGGCTGGCGGTCTTGCTCTCGAACGCCTCCGGCAGGATGTCGAGCAGCGCCGTGGCGAGCAGCACGCCGGTCGAGAGGCTCACCAGATGCTGGACGATGCGCGACAGCACGGCGAGCGTGAGGCCGGCCGCGACCGCGACCGAGAGCACGCCGCCGAGCAGCGTGGCGAGGACGATCCAGGCGAGCGTCGCGCCGGACGTCGTCATGCGACGCCGTGGCGGCGCAGCCAGTCGAGGCAGCGCTGCCAGCCGTCGGCCGCGGCGTCGGCGTCGTAGTTCGGCCGGTAGTCGGCGAAGAAGGCGTGGTTGGCGGACGGATAGACGACGATCTCGGACTGCCGCGCCGCGTCGGTGCCGCTGGCGAGCGCCTGCTTCATCGCCTCGACGGTGTCGAGCGGAATGCCGGCGTCGACGCCGCCGTAGAGGCCGAGCACCGGCGCCTTCAGCGCCGCCGCTTCGTCGATCGGATACGAGGTCTGCCGCTCGCTCTTCAAACCGGTCAGGCGCCCGTACCAGGCGACGCCGGCCTTCACGCCGGCGTTGTGCGCGCTGTACAGCCAGGTGATGAGGCCGCCCCAGCAGAAGCCGGTAATGCCGAGCTTCGAGAGATCGCCGCCGTGGGCGCCGGCCCATGCGACGCAGGCGTCGATGTCGCCCATGACCTGCGCATGCGGCGCCTTCAGGACGATGTTGGCGAACAGGGTCGGGATGTCCTTCTCCGCCTTGGCGTCGCCATGGCGCACGAACAGCTCGGGGGCGATCGCCAGATAGCCGAGCTTGGCGAAGCGCCGCGCGATGTCGGCGATATGCGCGTGCACGCCGAAGATCTCGGAGACGACGATGACGATCGGCATGCGGCCGGCGCCGACCGGCATGGCGCGGTAGGCTGGCATCTGGAAGTCGCCGACCGGCACCGTGATCTCGCCGGCGACCAGGCCTTCGGTATCGGTCGTGACGAGGTTGGCCTCGACCGGCTGCAGCGCCACCGCGAAGGCAGGCGAGGTCGTCGTGCCACCGTGGCGCTGCGTCGGCAAGGGATTGGGTTCGGTGCGCAGCATCGCGGGCTCCAAGTCGGCGTGAGGGACTGCATTCTAGGAAGGCGCGGGCCGAACCGAGCGACGGCCTTGCGGCGGGCCAGCCGCGACAATCGACGCATGGACTCGATCCCCTTCGCGCGCCAGGACCCCGAGCCGCGCTGGCCCGGCCAGCTCGCCGCGATCGACATGGGCTCGAACAGCTTTCGCCTCGAGATCGGCCAGCTCGTCGACGGCCGCTATCGCCGCGTCGACTACCTGAAGGAAACGGTGCGCCTCGGCGCCGGCCTCGACGCCGCCGGCTTCCTCAGCGAAGAGGCGGCCGGACGCGGCCTCGATTGCCTGGGCCGCTTCGCGCGGCGGCTCGACGGCTACACACCGAGCCAGGTGCGCGCCGTGGCGACGCAGACGCTGCGCGAAGCGAAGAACCGCGATGCCTTCCTGGCGCGCGCCCAGACCGTGCTCGGGCGGCCGATCGAGATCATCTCGGGCCGCGAGGAAGCGCGCCTGATCTACGCCGGCGTGGCCCGCCTGCAGCCCTCGACGGTGCCGCGCCTGGTCGTCGACATCGGCGGCCGCTCGACCGAGATGATCCTCGGCCGCGGCACCCGGCCGAGCCGCGCCGAGTCGTTCCAGGTCGGCAGCGTCAGCCTGTCGATGAAGTACTTTCCCGAGGGCCGCTTCACCGAGAGCGCGTTCCGCGACGCTCAGGTCGCCGCCGGTGCCGAGCTCGAGGAAGCGCTCGGCCCATTCGCGCCGCGCCACTGGCGCGAGGCGCTCGGCTCCTCGGGTACCGTCGGCGCGGTCTCGCAGGTGCTCGCCGCGAGCCAGGTCAGCGACGGCAAGGTGACGCCCGAAGGCCTGCGCTGGCTGATGCAGCGCTGCCTCGAAGCCGGCAGCGCCGACAAGCTCGACCTGCCCGGCCTCAAGGACGATCGGCGCGCCGTCATCGCCGGCGGACTGTCGCTGCTCTACACCCTGGCCGCGAACTTCGGCATCGCCGAGCTGAGCCCGGCACGCGGTGCGCTGCGCCAGGGCGTCATCTTCGACATCGCCGCGCGCGAGGCGGGCGAGCGGCGCGCCGCGGCCAGCGGCGAGGACATCCGCGAAGCCTCGGTGCGCGAGCTGCAACGCCGCTTCATGGTCGACGCCGACCAGGCCGCCCGCGTTGCGCGCGTCGCCTCGGTCCTGCTTGGCGGTGTGCTGCCGAAGGCGACCAGCGAGGCGCGGCGCGAGCTGGCCTGGGCCGCTGCCTTGCACGAGGCCGGCATGATGATTTCGCACCACGACCACCATCGACACAGCGCCTACGTCCTCTCTCACGTCGACGCGTCGGGCTTTTCGCAAAGCCAGCTGCGCCGCATCGGCGACCTCGTGCTCGGCCAGCGCGGCGGCCTGCGCAAGCTCGAGCCGCGCCTGCAGGAGCCGAACTTCGCGCTCTACCTGCTCTGCCTGCGTCTGGCCGTCATCGTCTGCCACGCGCGCGGCGACGTCGACGAGGGCGAGATCGCGTTGGCAGCGAATGCTGACGAGACGACGATCATGCTGGCCCGCGGCTGGGCCGAATCGCATCCGCGCGCCCTGCACCTGCTGCGCGAGGAAGTCGACGCCTGGACCAAGGCCGGACTGCTGCACCCGACGCTCTCGTCGGCCTGAGGCGAGCGCAGGGCGCGCGATCTTCAGAGGCAGTCAGGCGACTGCACCGCCTGCAGCACGATGTGGCTCTCGTCGTCGCGCGGCCGGTGCCGTATCCACCAGACCCCGGCCTTCTTGATCGACCAGGCTTGCGCCGCGCCGGTCAGCGCCAGCGACGCGGCCAGGCCGAGCGTCGGCTGATGGCCGATGACGAGCACCGGGTCGCTCGCGTCCGGCCAGCGCGCCGCGAGCAGCAGCGCCTCGGGCGTCGCGCCGGGCGCGATCTCGGCGACGGTGCGGAACTTGCGGCCGAGCGCCTTCGCCGTCTGCTGGCAACGCAGCGCCGGGCTGACGAGGATGCGGGTCGAATGCGCGAGCCGGCGGTTCAGCCACTCGGCCATGCGCTCGGCATGGCGTTCGCCCTTGGCGGTGAGCTCGCGAGCGAGGTCGTCCTTGCCCTCGGTCTCGACGGCTTCGGCATGGCGCCACAGGATCAGGTCCATCGGTCGTGCTCCTGCCTGCGCGTCAACGCCGCTCCGCGTAGCGATGCATCAGCGCCTGCTGTGCCGAAGGGCCGTCGATGCCGACGCGGCTGTAGCTGCCGTCGGCGGCCAGGGTCCAGGCATCCTGGCCGTCGAGCAGGTAAGGCACCAGGCATTCGTCGATGACGCGCTGGCGCAGCTTCGCGTCGCGCACCGGCCAGGCGACCTCGATACGGCCGTACATGTTGCGTCCCATCCAGTCGGCGCTGGAGAGAAAGAGCGCCTCGTCCTCCTCGCCCGGGCCCCAGCGGAAGTAGGCGACGCGCGAGTGCTCGAGAAAGCGGCCGACGATCGAGCGCACGCGGATCCGTTCCGTCGCGCCGGCGACGCCCGGCTGCAGCATGCAGGCGCCGCGCACGATCAGGTCGATGTCTGCGCCGGCCTGCGCCGCCGCGACCAGCGCCTCGATCAGCGGCACGTCCGTCAGCGCGTTGATCTTGACGACGATGCGCGCCGGCCGCCCGGCCGCCGCCGCCTCGGCGACGCGCGCCACCTGCGCCAGCATCTGCTTGTGCAGCGTGAAGGGCGCCTGCAGCATGGTGCGCAGCGGCCGCGTCCGGCCCAGGCTGGCGAGCTGCTGGAACACGGCGTCGGCATCGGCGGTCAGGTCGGGGTCGGCGGTGAAGTAGCCGATGTCGGTGTAGAGGCGCGCCGTGTTCGGGTTGTAGTTGCCGGTCGAGAGATGAGCGTAGCGCTTGAGCTTGCCGTCTTCGCGGCGCGTCACGAGCAGCAGCTTGGCATGCGTCTTCAGCCCGACGACACCGTAGACGACCTGGGCACCGACCGCTTCGAGCCGCTCGGCCCAGTTGATGTTCGCCTCTTCGTCGAAGCGCGCCTGCAGCTCGACCACGGCCATCACTTCCTTGCCGCGCCGCGCCGCCTCGATGAGCAGGTCCATCAGCGGCGACTCGCTGCCGGCGCGATAGATCGTCTGCTTGATCGCCAGCACTGCCGGGTCGGCGACCGCCTCGCGCACGAACTGCACGACCGGCTCGAACGACTCGAAGGGCTGGTGCAGCATGAGGTCGCCGGCGCGCAGGCGGTCGAACATCGACTGCTGGCGCGGCAGGCTGGCCGGCCAAGCCGGCTCGAAGGGCGGAAAGCGCAGCTGCGGCGCATCGGCCAGGGCGATCAGCTCGTTCATGCGCACGAGGTTGACCGGCCCGTTGACCTTGTAGAGCGCGGTGTCCGGAAGGTTGAACTGCTTGAGCAGGAACTCCGAGAGCTCGACCGGGCAGGTGTTGACGACCTCGAGCCGCACCGCCTGGCCGAAGTGCCGAGTCGTCAGCCCGGAGCGCAGCGCCTGGCGCAGGTTGCTGACGTCGGCGTCGACCTCGAGGTCGGAGTCGCGCGTGATGCGGAACTGCGAGAAGGCCTCGACTTCGCGGCCCGGAAACAGCTCGCCGAGGTGGGCGCGGATGACGCTGGTGAGCAGCACGAAGGACTGCTCCGTGCCCTTGCCCGGCAGCCGCATGACGCGCGGCAGCACGCGCGGCACCTTGACGATGGCGACGGTGTTGCGCCGCCCGAACGCGTCCTTGCCGCCGAGCCGGGCGATGAAGTTGAGCGACTTGTTCGCGACCTGCGGAAAGGGATGCGCCGGGTCGAGCCCGACCGGCACGAGCAGCGGCCGCACCTGCGACTCGAAGAAGCGGTCGACCCAGCGCCGCTCTGCCTCGCTGCGATCGGCGTGGTTGACGATGCGGATGCCGTGCGCCACGAGCGCCGGCATCACCTCGCCATTGAAGATCGCGTACTGGGTGTCGATCAGGGCGTGCACCGAGGCGGCCAGCGCGTCGATGTCGGCGGCGCTGACGCCGGTGCCGGGCCGGCGCGAGGCCTCGAGGTTGTCGACGAAGCGGACCTCGAAGAACTCGTCGAGGTTGGACGAGACGATGCAGACGTAGCGCAGCCGCTCGAGCAGAGGCACGTCGCTGCGCCGCGCCTGCTCCAGCACGCGGCGGTTGAATTCGAGGATCGCGCTCTCGCGGTTGAGGAGCGGCGGCACGCTCGCCATCGCGCCTTCGACGGTCTGCGTCGTCATCCGGCGAGTTTATGAAGCTTTTGCGACAGCACCGTGACAGCGCCGGCCCGCCGCCGGCGCCGCCCTCGCCCGGCTCGGCCCGGGAGCTCGGTGCGCTATCTCGCGTCGGTGCTGATCAGCTCGCCGAAGAGCTGCCACTGCGTGCCGGTGAATTTCTCCAGCTGCGCCTGCTCGACCGGGAAGAAGTCGGTCGGGCTGGTGTTCAGCGCCATCCCGGGCAGCAGCAGCGGCAGCTTGAAGTTCTTCAGGTTGGCCGCCTGCTTCATCACGTTCTCGCGCGTCAGGTCGTTGCCGCACTGCTTCAGGATCTGCGTCATGATCTGCGCGGCCAGGTAGCCGTACAGATTGCTCTGGTCCTTGGGGTCGCCCTCGCGGTAGTAGCGGCCCATGAAGGCGCGCCACTCGAGCATCGCCGGGTCGTCCTTCCACTGCGGGTCGTTCTGGTCCTTGTAGTAGGCGACGGTGATCGCGCCGACCGCCTTCTCGACGCCGGCCGGTATCAGTACCGAGCCGATCGAGGCACTCACGTTGTTGAGGATGTGCAGCGGCTTCCAGCCCGAGTCGAAGGCCTTGCGCACCGCCTGCGCGCCGAACTTCGGCGTCGTGATGTCGATGAAGGTGTCTGCGCCCGAGCCCTGAAGCGTCAGGATCTGCGAGTCGATGGTCGGGTCGGAGACCTCGTAGGTCGCTTCCTTGACGATCATCTTCGCCGCGGCGGCGCCGAGGCCGTCTTTCACGCCCTTCAGCACGTCCTTGCCGTAGTCGTCGTTCTGGTAGAGGACCGCGATCTTCGCGTCGGGCTTGTTCTTCAGCAGCCACTTGGCGTAGATCTGGCCCTCGGACTGGTAGCTGAGGTTGAAGCCCATGGTCCACGGGTTGTTCTGGGGATCGCCCCACTTGGTGGCGCCGGTCGCGAGCAGCAGGTGCGGCACCTTCTTGGCGTTGACGTACTTGTGGATCGCCGAGTTGCTCGGCGTGCCGAGAGTCTGGAACAAGGCGAGCACCTCGTCCTGCTCGACCAGGCGGCGCACCTGCTCGACTGCCCGGGGCGGGCTGTAGCCGTCGTCGAGGCTGATCAGGTTGACCTTGCGGCCGTTGATGCCGCCGTTGTCGTTGATCATCTTGAAGTAGGCCTGCTCGACCTTGCCGATCGTGCCGTAGGCCGACGCGGGGCCGCTGTACGGCATGGTCTGGCCGAGCTTGATCTCGGTGGCCGAAGCGCCGGGACCGTACTTCGCGGCTTGCGCGAAGACGGCGCCGCCGACGAAAGCCGAGCCGAGCATCGCAGCGAGCGCGGTGCGGCGGGCGATGCGAAGAAGAGGTGCTGTCATGTCTCGCTCCATCGATGTAAGGGTTGTCTAAAAATGCGGGTCAAGCCGCCCGCCGGCGCAGCCACCTGGCGCGGACCAGCCGCACGAGGCCGGCCACGCCCATCGGCATCAGGTACATGAAGGCGATCAGGATCACGCCGTAGATCGCCCACGGTGCGGCCTTCGAGAGCTTGTCGGCGATATTCGGAACGAACTGGATGAACACGGCGCCAAAGAAAGCTCCCGAAATCGACGCCAGCCCGCCCACCACGACGCCGACCAGAAGGGTGATCGACAGGAAGATCGTGAACGAATCCGGCGCCACGAACTGGATCGCGATCGCCCCGAGCGCGCCGGCCACGCCGGTGTACATCGCCGACACGCCGAAGGTCATCGACTTGACCATCGCAGTATTGACGCCCATCGCCTGCGCCGCAATGGGCTGATCCCTGATCGCCACCATGGCCCGGCCGATGCGCCCGCGCAGCAGGTTCCAGCCGAGCACGAAGGCGACGACGACCCAGGCCAGGGTGAAGAAGTAGAGCCACTGGTCCTGCGACAGCGGCGCCCATGAAGGCGGGTCGGGCTTGACGATGACGACGCCCATGACGCCGCCTGTCCACTGCTCGATGCTCTTGTGCTTGAGGATCTGCGGCATCGCCACGCCGAGGGCGAAGGTGGCGAGCGCCAGATACAGGCCCTCGAGGCGAAGGGCTGGCAGGCCGAACAGAAAGCCGGCGAGCAGGCAGACGGCGCCGGCAACCGGGATCGTCGCCCAATAGGGCACGCCGCCCTTGTCCATCAGGACCGCCGCCGTGTAGGCGCCGATGGCATAGAACGCGCCGTGGCCGAGCGAGATCTGGCCGTTGAAGCCGGTCAGCATATTGAGGCCGAGCAAGGCGATCGCGTAGACCAGCACCAGCGTCAGCTGGAACACATGGTAATTGCCGAGGACGAACGGCAGCACCAGGGCCACGGCGAGGGCGATCACCGGAACGAGGAAGCGGCGGCGGTCGATGCGGGCGGCGGGCGATGCCATGGCTCAGACCCGGACCACGTGGACGCGACCGAACATGCCCGACGGTCGTACCACGAGCACGGCGATGATTACGACCAGCGCCATCGTCAGCTTGAGCTCGGTGCCGATGTAGGCGCCGACGACGTTCTCGAGCACGCCGACGATGAAGCCGCCGAGCACCGCGCCGCCCGGGCTGTCGATGCCGCCGAGCAGCGCGCCGGCAAAGGCGTAGAGCAGGATGCCGCCCATCATGTTCGGCTCCAGGAACACGGTCGGCGCGACCATCATTCCGGCGATCGCGCCGATCGCCGCGGCCAGGCCCCAGCCGAGCGCCAGCATCCAGCCGACACGGATGCCGACGAGCCGGCTCGAGACCGGGTTCTGGGCTGCCGCACGCATCGCCAGGCCGAGCGGCGTGTAGCGGAAGAAGACGAACAGCAGCAGCAGGACGATCAGCGTGATCGCGGTCGAGCCGAGCTCGTGCGAAGAGACGTAGGAATTGCCGAACAGCGGCTCGGCCGGGAAGGGGCTCGGGAACGGCTTGATCGTGTAGCTGAAGATCCAGCCGGCCATGCTGTTGAAGATCACGAGCAGCGCGATGAAGACGATGACGACGGCGAGGATGGGCG
>JANXWR010000437.1 GCA_025351025.1 Burkholderiales bacterium
TGGTCGCGTCGCCCGCCACCACCTTGCCGCCCTGCGGCAGTGCCCAGGCCACGCCTGACAGGCCGAGACAGATCGCAAAGCTGAGCGGATGCAACGCTAGGCGACCGCGGCGGAGGGCGGTGCGGACGATCTTGTTCGGGCTGGTCTTCATGCGGCGCTCACTCGAGTTGGGCTGTGCAGTCGGTCGAACTTCGCGGTGCAGGCCGGCCAGGCGCTGGCCGGCGACCGCGCCGCGACGTCAGAACGACTTGTTGGCGATGAAATAGATGCGGGGGCTCTTCCGAACGTCGTTCTTCGCTTCGCCGCTGATCGGAAACGCCAGCGAAAGCCGCGCCGAGAAATCGCGCGGCCTGTCCCAGACCGCGCCGATCCCGACGCCGGTCAGCGTCGAGCTGTTGACGAAGCCGGTCTGCTGCGTGTCGATAATCGTCGGCTGGTGGCGAAAGCGGATCGTGCCGACGTCGAAGAACGTCGAGAACACGAGCTCGCGCGAGATCCGGCCAAACCATTCTTCCGGCGGCAGGTAGCGCAGCTCGATCGAGCCGACCACGCCGGTGTCACCCGTGCCCTCGCCGGGTCCGAACGCGCGCACGCGATCCGGGCCGCCGAGCTGGAACTGCTCGGTGTTGTCGAGGTTGTTGAGCGCGTACTGGCCCTTCAGGCTCGTCAGCACCAGCAGGCGATTGCTGACCAGGTTCTGCAGTCGCGAGAGGTTGACTCTGAAGAGAGTGAAATTGGGAGGGTTCTCGTTTTCCGTGGCCTTGTTCGGCGACTTCAGGCTCCCCCGCAGTGCGACCCCCTCGAAGGTGTTCACGCCGCCGGTCAGGAGGTCGTCGCGGGCGTCGCCGGATGCGGAGAGCTGCAGGTCGTTCGACGTTTTTTTCTGCGTCAGGCCGAACAGCTTGTCGTTGAAGCGTTTGGCGTCGATCGACACGAGGCCGAACAGGTTGAGGTTGCGCGAGCGGACCACCGGATACAGGCCGTACAGCGTAAGGGCGGTGGCGTCGCCGCTCAGGTCGGTGTTGTCGAGCAGCGAGGGATCGAGCTTGTAGTGGACGTAGGAGGCCGAGATGCCGACCTTGAGGCCGTCGGAGCCGACCGGCAGCGTGTAGCCGCCGAGCAGGAACTCGAGGCCGCGCGTGAACGACGAGAGCGCGTTGATCACCAGGCCGTCGCCGCGACCGGCCGGGCTCGCCATCGTGCCCTGCACGCTGCCACGAAGCACACCTGAAAAGCGCGAGCCGAGCGAATCGACTTCGACCTTTTCGGCATAGCGCGCCTCCGGCTGCGCGGTGACCACCAGCGACGCCGTGCCGGGCGTACGCCCGGCCTTGACCTCGAAGCGCGCGGTCAAGCCGCGCAGGTCGTTGACCAGGAAAACGATGCGCTCGACATCGCGCACGCGCAGGATCTCGCCGGGTTTGAGCCGCGCCAGATAGGCCTCGACGACCGAGCGGTCTACGGGCATCTTCTCGGGCCAGTTGAGGATGACTTCGTCGAGCCGGCCCTCGAGCACGGCTATGCGGATGACGCCGTCCATCGGCGTCTGCTCGGGCAGGTAGGCGTAGCCCAGGTAGTAGCCCAGCTCGCGCTGCAGGAAGCGCGTGACGGCCGCCGCGGCGTTGACCAGATCCTCGTAGCTGCGGCCGGTGCCGGTGAACCGCTGGGTCAGCGCCGGCAGGGCGGCGCGCAACTGCGCCGGCGCGCTGTCGTCGACGCTGTATGCGGTGACGTCGAGCGTCAGCTCGTCGCTCGGCTTGCCGAGTTCGCGCGGCACCGGTGCGTCAGGAACGCTGGCGGAATTTGTCGTCGGAGGAAGCGTTCGCTGCCGAAGGTCGTCGGGCTGCGGCACCGCGCCCGGCGGCTTTTCCGGCACAGGCGCAGGCGGAGGTGGTGGCGGTGTTTGCCCCTGACTCGAAAGTGCAAAGACACCCATCGCGGCGGCGACGAGACCGGGGCGCAGCCGGAAGATAAAACTCAAGGGTCACCTCGACAACGTGGGGGATCCGGTCTGACGCCGGTGCGACGCGGAGCGTACCCCGTCGTGACTTTCTTGCACATCCCCACTAAGACTTAGCGAGCCGGCTTGACGCACCCTGAACCGCGCTATACAACCTCGGGCCACAGCGGAGCCGGGGCGGCCTCTGAGCGGCCTCGACCAAGAGAAAACAACGATGGACGACAGCGCGGGCAGTGGGGGTGGTAGCGCGGGCACGCTCGCGCGGCTGACCATCGTCGACACCTGGTTGCAGCCGGTCGGCGACAGTGCCTGCGGCGAAAGCCTCGAGTACGACGACGAGTTCCGGGAGATGGAGAAGGCGGCGGTCAGTCGCCCGCCTCGGGAGTTCGAGAAGGACGGGGCCGTCGTCGGTCCGGACTGGCGGTCGGTCCTGGGCCACGCGCAAAACCTGTTCGAGCGAACGCGCGATCTGCGCGTCGCCATCTACTGGGCCCGTGCGCAGCTGCACCTCGAAGGCGCGGCGATGCTGCCCGAAGGCCTGCGCCTCATCGAGGGACTGCTCAGCCGATTCTGGGACGAGCTGCACCCGTTGCCCGACGAAGGCGACGCCTATGCGCGGGTCAACGCGCTAAACGACATGGTGAGCCAGGCCGGCATGCTTGGCGACCTGCGCGAATCGCTGGTCTTCAACGATCGTTCGATCGGCGAGTTGCGCGGTCGCGACGTCGAGATCGCGCTTGGCGTGCTGGAGTCCCGCTCCGACGAATCGGCGATGGGCCGCGGCACGGTCGAGCAGATGCTGCGCGACGCCGTCGAGTCAGCGCCGACAGTGCGCGAGTTCCCGGTCGTCGCGCTCGCCAAGGTGGCGGAGATCCAGCAGCTGATGCGCGACCGCGTCGGCTATTCGTCGGCACCGGAATTGCAGCCCTTGGTCACCGTCCTCTCCGGCCTGCGCGACGTGATGCCGGGCGCGGAGGATTCCGCCGCCGGCGGCGCCGAGGACGGCGGCGAAGGGGCGGCTGGCGACGCACCGCGTCGCGGCTCCGGCCGTGCTTCGATGGGCGGCGCGATCGAATCCCGCAACGACGCTCTGCGCGCGATCGACATGGTCTGCGAGTACCTGGAGCGCACCGAGCCGACCAACCCGGCGCAACTCTTGCTGCGCCGGGCGAGGAAGCTGGTCAACAAGAATTTCGT
>JANXWR010000551.1 GCA_025351025.1 Burkholderiales bacterium
CCGGCAGCGCCTTGGAGAGCTTGAGCTTCATATACAACCTCATCTGATGATCGTGGATGTGACTTCCAGGCACGGCCGGGCCTCGCAAGATCGAGAAACCCCTTCGTACCTGATCCACCGCGATCACCGACGAAGCGCCCCCCGCGGGGCAGCTCTTCGCGGGCGGGAACGGGAGCCTGCCGGGCTACGCCCGCCAGCCCCCCGCCCCCGCCATCCTTCTCACCTTGATTGACGCGCTTTTCTCACCTTGATTGACGCGGGACAAGCTGCTCAGCAAGGAGGCGTTGGCATCTATGAAGCCCCGGGAGGACCCGCCGCCCAGCCAGGGGCGCGATGAGCTCGAACGCGAGGTCGATCGCCTCCAACGAGACGTCAAGCGCCTGAAGCTCGAGCAGGACATCTTGAAGAAGGCAAACGAACTGCTAAAAAAAGAGCTGGGCATCGATCAGCAACTCCTGACGAATCGGGAGAAGACCCAGCTGGTTGATGCCCTGCGATCCGCGCATGCGCTGCCCGACCTTCTTGCAGAGCGCGAACTGGCACGCAGCTCCTACTTCCCTACTTCTACCACCGGGGACGGCTTGCACTCGGCGACAAGTACGCCGCCGTTCGAGTTGTCATGGCCGACATCTTCCAAAGCAACTATTGCTGCTACGGCTCGCGCCGGATGCATGCGACGCTCGCAAGACAGTCGGTGACCATCTCCGAGAAAGTCGTCCGGCGCTTGATGTTGTGGATCACAGATCGTGCGAATCGGCTCAAAGATCGTGCGAATACCGCCTGCCTTGAGCCCAGTGATGCAGATGTATTGTTCGTCTCGACCGTCATTCAGCACCAACTCCGGCGTGCTTTGCGATACGCCACCCTCGAAGGAGCGGGAAGTTGCCCAGGGGACGAGCCAAATTAGTTCGCCGTGCCGCGTTCGCAAGATCTCTGAGCCGCGTCCGGGCAGTCGCAACAACTGAGATCCGCTTCTGCCGCAAGGTGGGGCAATGACAACACCGCGGCTTGCGTCCGAATGGCTCCATTTCCTTATTGATATCAAGAACTTGAGTCATTATGCGAGTCGCACGATCTGTGAGCGGAAGTCGCACGATCTAAGATCCACAACACCTGAACCGCGCTTTGCCCGGCGTCGAAAAGCGTCTCGGCAGCGCAGGCAGCAGGCGAGGTGGCGGCGGGCAGCGCCGGAACCAGGAGGAGAGCAAGGCTCGCACTTTATGCGTGATTATCAGAAGCCTATAATTATTCAGAATTCACAAAGACGGATAAGTCGATGAGCAGCATCTACCGTCGTCCCGTACTGGCCGCGCAGATGGCCAAGCAGTTGCTCGACCCCGGCGTTCTGGACGAGGGACTTCGCTCGGGTCTCTTCCTCTCGGGACTGCGCCGCACCGGCAAGACCACCTTCCTCGTCAACGACTTGATCCCGGCGCTCGAAGAGGCGGGGGCGCTCGTGATCTACGTGGACCTGTGGAGCAACACCCAGACAAGCCCGGCGGCGCTGGTCCTCGCGGCGCTTCGAAAGACGCTGGTCGAACTTCAAACGCCGACGTCGAGCCTCCTGCAGCGGCTTCGACGCGTCGCCGGCGTCGACGTCGGTGCGTTCGGCTTCAAGTTCGGCTTCAAGCTCGAGGCGCTCGGCACTGAAGGGGGTCCGACGCTTGCGCAGGCCCTGACTGAAATCGTCGACCAGGCCAAGACGAACGTCGTCTTGATCGTCGACGAGGTGCAGCATGCGATTGCCTCGGACGACGGCAACCAGATGCTCCTGGCGCTGAAGTCGGCGCGCGACGCGATCAACCCGCGCCCGGCCACGCCAGGACACTTCATTTTTATCGGCACGGGCTCGCACCGCGCGCTCGTGAGCGAGCTCACCGCGCGCAGAAACCAGGCTTTTGTGGGCGCCACCTCCGTCCCGTACCCGGTCCTGGACGGCGACTACGTGCAGCACCTGCTCGACAGGCTCGCTCGAGAAAGGGCGGGCCCGTTGCCCTCGTCGGCAGTCGCTGTCCAAGCGTTCACGACGCTGGGCAGCCGGCCCGAGGAAATGCTGCGGGCGCTTCGTCAATTGAGCCACCTGCCGCCCGGCGCGAAGCCGGACGAGCATCTGCCGGTGATCGCAGCGACGCTGCGCTCCGCGGCGGCCGACGTCGAGCTCATGAAAGTCGAGCAGCTCGGCGGCCTGGCCACGGCCATCTTCGAGCGCATCGCCGCGGCCGACGGCGACGCGCGCGGCGTGTTCTCGGCAGACGCCGCGGCCGAGTACACCAAGGCCGTCGGCAAGGACGTGCGCGTCGACGAGATCCAGCCGGTCGTCAACGATTTACTTGCCGCCAACCTCATCATGAGGAGGGGGCACGGCATGTACGGCGTCACCGATCCTTTCGTCCAGGAGATCTGGCGCGAGAAGAAGGCTCTGAAGGACGAAGGCTGAGGATTCAAGTGCGCAATGAATGTCGCGCGCTTTGGCGCGCCGCGAACTCGACAGGGGCGACAGGGCTTCGTTCGTGACGACGTCCGAGCTCGGCCTGCCGGCGATCGCTTACCTGCGATCGCTCGCCGAAGGCGTTTCGATGGCCGACGCTGCCAAGCGCTATCTCGACGCCTCAGCGCCCGACCAGGCCCGAAAGGCGCACCGCGCGATCGTCGAGCACGTGCGAACGCTCGCGCGCCGGCGCGGCGACCCGGCCTGGCGGCTCATCGGCGTCGAGCTCGGCGCGGCGGCCGCGGCACGTCCCAACGTGCCGTCGCTGAGCGAATGGGCCGAGCAAGAAGGCCTGGAAGGGTGGCGAGAGAGCGAGCTTCTGGAGCTCTACAAGGAGCGCTTTGCGGCAAGGCTCGGTGCTGCCTCCGCCCGTCACCGAAGCCGCAACGCTCGGCTTCGCGAGCGCCGCCTCGAGCTCTTGCGCGAGCTCGAGCGCGCGGCCGCCGATCAAACGCCCCAGCCGAGCGATTTCATCGCCGGCTGGATCGACCCGACGACGGCCGAGCGGCTGAAAGAGGCGGGAGCCTTGACGCTCGAAGACCTGCAGCGCTGGATCAGCTCGGGCCGGCGCTGGTGGTATTCGATCCCAGCCATCGGCGACATCAAGGCCAAGGCGCTCACGCGCAAAATCGAGCGGCTGATCGGGACGGGCAGGGCGCTTACGCTCGACTGGGTGCGCCTGAGCGACTCTGGCCACCACGACGGCCGCGCTGGCATGAACCGTCAGCTGCAGGTCCGCCCGGCCATCGACGCGTCGAGCGATCGTGCCGCGATCGCCGCCTGGGTCGCCGCGCGCCAGGGATCGCCGCGGACTGAGACACGCTACACGCGCGAGGGGACGAGGTTCTTGCTGTGGTGCCTGGTCGAGAGGAGGAAAGCTTTATCGGACGCGTCGGTCGAGGACTGCCGCGCCTTTATGGCGTTCCTGGCCAAGGTGCCGGAGAACTGGATCAGTGCGCGTCGCGTTGAACCGTTCGCGCCGGGGTGGGCGCCCTTTGCCGGGCAGCTGTCCAGATCAAGCCAGCAGCAGACGGTCACGATCTTGCACGCGATGTTCTCGTGGCTCGTGGATGCGCGCTACCTGCTTACGAACCCCTGGACGCTAGTCAACCGAAAGCTCGGTGACGAGGTTCACGCGCGCTCTATGTCGACCAAGGCCTTCACGCCCGAGGCCTGGCAGGCGCTCCTGGACGAGCTCGAGCGGGCGCCGCAGACGAGGACGACGGCGCGCCTGAAATGGCTCTGCACGCTCATGGAGTGCACGGGGCTGCGCTCGGCCGAGCTCCTTGCAGCGACACGCGGCGACATCGAGACGACGCGCGCCGGCGCGCTGCTGCACGTTCTCGGCAAGGGCAAAAAGCACCGCGAGGTGCCGCTGCCAACGCGGGCGCTCGAGGCGACGAAGACGTACTTTACGGAGCGGGGATTGGACTTTGATGGCGCGGCCGCCGAAACGCCTCTCTTGGCGGCGCTGGAAGAGCCGACTCGGGCCATCAGCTATGCGTCGCTCTACGAGACCTTCACGAGGTTCATGAGAAGGGCGCTTGTCGCGAGCGACCTGGACGAGGCAGCGAAGAGCCAGGCCCAGAAGGCATCGCTCCACTGGCTTCGCCATACCCATGCGACACGGTTTGCGGAGCGAGGAGGGGACCTCGACGTCCTGCAGGCCAACCTCGGCCACGCAGACCCGCGCACGGCGGCGGTGTATTTCAGGGCGCAGATCGAGCGAAGGCAAAAGCAGGCGGAGAAAGCATTCGGCTGAAAAGCCCCGTCAATGCATGAACGCGGCGTCGTGGGACCCGCGCGCAGCTTGCTGGTGAGCTCCTGCACTTGGCGATCTAGAGGGGTGCGCGGGTGCGCCACTCTGTGCTGTACTTATCGAGCGATGCACGCGGGCATCCGCCGTGAGACCGAGAATCTTCCCAGGCGTGTGCCCAACAGCTGTCAGCTTTCGGGTGGCACATCGAAGGGCGATTCCCGACCCATTGCCGTCCTCCGCGGTTTTCTAGTCGACCGACCGTTCCACCTTGAAAGCTGACATCGCCAGGGATCCGCGTTTCGTGACGAAATCTCAGAAGCTGCCGCTCGATGAGACTCGACGCCGATGGGCGTCACGCGACAGCCGAACGACTGCTCGCCATGGGCTCGAACGGGCGCTTCCGACCCTGAGCTGCCTTTGGTCTCCGTGACTCCGACGGCGGAAAGCAGTCGTTCGTGACGAAACTTTTTGCGACGCGTGGCCGGGGGGCCACTTTCTCGCGCGCCGGGAACAGCCGGTTGACACCGGATGCGGCGGAACCGTGCGGGAACCTGACAGTCTCGACAATGTCATCCGTGATCCTGTCTGAAGCGAGGTCGTCATGTACTCAAATGTTCGCCAATGGAAACGGATCAGGAATCGAGTTCTAGTCGCCGGTGAGTCTCGCCGCGCGGTCGCGTCTTCGGAGACGATCAGCCGGAACACGCTGCGAAAGATGCTGGCCCATGAGGTGCCCCCTCGATTCGATTCGGGAAGTACTCTGAATTCTCTGGCAAGCTCAGTTCGCACCAAAGCCGATGCTCGTGTTACATCGTCTACAGCGGCGAAGCAGCGATGGGCAGAATGGCATTGTCTGATCGAGCGGGGGTCGAATCAAGCCCTACCCAGTGGAAGTCGCGGGGCTGCTCTTCAATGCCTGCTTTCTCCGCCCCGAACGATCCTCGCAAGAAGCTTCTTTCCGTGATGGCGCACGAAGCGGGATCCTCGATCAACTCGATCGCCCGGCGTCTTGGAATCTCACGCAACACGGTTCGCAAGTACGCGGCCGGGTTCGACGCAGCCGGCGTAGACGGACTGCTCGCGAGAAAGGCCATCCCGCGGAAGGCGGACAACGAAGAATTCAATTCCGCCTTGTTCGCATTACTCCACGAGCCGCCCTCGCTGTCGGGGTACAACCGTACAACTTGGCGGTTGCAAGACCTGAAGGCCGCTTTAGCGGCAAGGGGTCACTCGGCGAGCAAATCGGTCATCAGCGAAGCAATCAAAAAGGCTGGCTACCGCTGGCGTTCCGCGAAGGTCGTTCTCACCAGCAACGACCCTGACTACACGCAGAAGCTCGAACACGTTCAGTCCGTTCTCTCAAACTTGCTCCCGGACGAGCGATTCTTCTCAGTGGACGAGTTCGGCCCCTTCGCAATCAAAGCCAAGTCGGGCCGCGTACTTGCCGAGCTTGGCACATACCCGAGCGTACCGCAGTGGCAAAGGTCGAAAGGCTGGCTCATCGCGACCGCTGCGCTCGAACTATCGCGCAACCAAGTCACTCATTTCTATTCAAGGGCAAAAAACACGACGGAGATGATCAGAATGATCACGGTGCTTCTGGACGAGTACAGGCCCGCGAGGACACTCTATATTTCCTGGGACGCAGCTTCCTGGCACATGTCCAAGAAACTTCTTTCATTCGTAGACATGCACAACGGCGCAGCGCACGGGCTTCCTCGTTTGGAACTCGTGCCTCTACCGGCTTCAGCGCAATTCCTCAACGTCATCGAATCCGTCTTCAGCGGTATGGCCAGAGCGATCATTCACAGTAGCGACTACCCCTCGGTAAGAGCCGCCACCGAAGCGATTGACCGGTACTTCCACGATCGAAATCGGCAATTCAAGGAACACCCCAAGCGAGCCGGAAAGAAGATTTGGGGCAACGAACGCACACTCCCCACCTTCGACCCCGCCAACAACTGCAAGGATCCCCGGTTTAGATAGATCGGAGCGCACCCAGCGGAGCCCTTAAGGATCCCGTTGCCCAGGTTTGTACGGCAGCTCTCAGCGTCCAAACACCAGGCCTGGGCGCCGACTCTCGACCCAATGCGGAACCTCGCACAGTCAGATCCGATGCCCTGAAGCGGCCGTCGCGGGGCTTGGCGTCGCAAATGCGAGCCGGCTCCGGCAGTACCCGGCTCAACGGCCGTCGTGTTCAGTGACGACGGAATTGCTCGCGAGCCGCTCAAACACGCGCCGACGGATCGAGCGGATAGATCGGCCGACGCAGCCTTTCATACCGATGCTGGGAGTAGTCCGATGTGCACACGCCGACGCCGGCGCATTCCACCACTGCCTTGGCCAGGTGGCTCATGCCAGCGCGCCAGTGGATTCGGCTCTTCA
Organism: Burkholderiales bacterium; assembly: GCA_025351025.1. GTDB lineage: Bacteria > Pseudomonadota > Gammaproteobacteria > Burkholderiales > Burkholderiaceae_C > Schlegelella_A. Next base: position 6,633 of record JANXWR010000551.1, read on the forward strand.
GCATGACGTAGCGCTTCTGCATCGGATCGATGCCAACGGCCAGCAGGGTGTTCACGTCGAACGGTTCGACGTGGCGCGAAAACAGCACGATCTCGACGCGGCCGGTGTCGATGACCGCGGCATGGCCCATGTCCTGCCGCGTGCCGGCGGCCATGGTTCTGTCGCAATAAGGGCGTGCGGCTGAACTGCGTCAAGAGGCGGTTTCGAATCAGAAGGCCAGGGAGTAGAACTTGTCGGCAGCGGACCAGGCTCGATCTTTGGAGCCGTTGAGCTGGCCCTTCTTGATCATGTGCATCGTCTCGATCCCGGCAATCACGGCTCGCGCGCAGCCAAACGTCTTGAAGCCGAGCATGGGTCGAACGATACGTTTGATCGCCCGGTGGTCTTGCTCGACGATGTTGTTGAGATACTTCGATTGACGCAACTCGATGTCGACGCCAGAGTCGTCACGAATGCTCTGGATGGCGGCGGTGTTGGAGCCGCTCTTGTCGATGGTGATCTTCTC
>JANXWR010000482.1 GCA_025351025.1 Burkholderiales bacterium
TGCCCAGTCGCGCCTGCCGACGATCCCCCCGGCCAGCTACACGCCCGAGCAGAAGCAGGCCGCTGCCGACTTCGAGGCGGCGCGCAAGACGCCGGTGTTCGGCCCGTTCGAGCCGCTCATGTACAGCCCCCAGGTGATGAGTCAGGCGCGCGCGATGGGCGACTACCTTCGCTACAAATCGGCGATCGGCACGACGCTGAGCGAGCTGGTCATCCTGGTCACGGCGCGCGAATGGACGCAGGACTACGAGTGGTACGTTCACTACCCCATCGCGCTCAAGGCCGGCATCAAGTCTTCCGTCGCCGACGCGATCGCCGACGGCCGCCGCCCCATGGGCATGAGCGACGACGAAGAGATCGTCTACGACTTCTCGGTCGAGCTGCACCGTTACAAGCGCGTCTCCGACGCCACCTTCGCCCGCGCCGAAAAGCGCTTCGGCAAGCAGGGAGTGGTCGACCTGACCGGCATCAACGCCTACTACACGCTGCTCGCGATGCAGCTGAACATGGCGCAATATGAAGCGCCGAAGGACGCGAAGAAGCTCGAGCGCTTTCCGAAGTAGGTCTCTGCGCGGCGCGGAGCAGGGCGCCGCGGCGGCGATCACGCGCCCTCGACGTTCGCGCTCGACCCGCTGGCCGCGATTCGATGCTCCAGCCGGTTCCGGTCGGCCATCAGCCGGCCGGCGACCAGCGTCACGACCTGGAAGCCGAACGCCGGGTTCTGGAAATACAGCTGCTGAAAAGTCGCCTCGTCGATGCGCAGCACAGTGCTGTCGGCCGTACAGCGCGCGGTCAGGGTTCGGCGCTTGTCGGGCGCGAAGAAGGCGATCTCGCCGAACAGGCTGCCGGGCTCCATCGCCTCACCAATCTCGACGAATTCGATGCGACCCTCGGCAAGAAAATACAGGTGGTCGGCGGTGTCGCCCTTGCGGAACAGCACATCGCCCGTCTTCAGGCGCTGCTTGCGCATGTAGGGCTTGAGCCAGACGCCCGAGAGATCGCCGGTTGCCGCAGCGGCGCGCACGCGGCGCGTCAGGCGAACCATCTCCGTGGCCCGGTAGATGTTGACCGGCAACAGCGCGCCGTGCAGCAGCATCATCACCAGCGATGGATGGAGCGCGCCATAGACGAAGAAGCCCAGGTTGCCACCCACCGCAAGACAGCGTAGCGGGATCATGGTCTTGACGAACGAGCTGACGATCACCAGCAGCGCGGCAATGGCCGCGGAGCACAGGGCGAAGATGGCCAGCGGCGAAGCGAGCGCCGTCGAGAGAATTGCGGTCGCGGCGGCAAACAATTCGTGCGCTGACGGCATGCGTGTCTTCCTTGTGCGCTGCCTTGCGTGAAGGCGTCGTGCAATGTGCCACAGCCCGGAGGCGCAGCGGCATACTAGCGGCCATGCCTGCCGAGCCGCCGTCGAGTTGCAGCCGCCGGACGCTGCTGGCCGAGGCGATCGCGCTCACCGCGGCATGCGGGTTCGCGCCGCTCGCTGCATTCGCTGCGGCGCTGCCGCTGGCGGTCGAGAACGTCACGCGCCTGTATACGGTCGAGGTCGCGCGCATCGAGACGCCGGTCGATACCGACGCTGTCGTGCGCGCGCTGCGCGACTGGCCCGGCAAAGTGGCCGTCGGCGGTGGCCGTTTCAGCATGGGCGGGCAGATCGCCATCGCCGGCGGGCTGCACCTGGACATGCGGCGCATGAAGCAGGTCGTCTGGCTGCACGCCGAAGAGCACCGCGTGCGGGTGCAGGCCGGCATCACCTGGCGCGACCTGCAGGATGTGCTCGACACGCACGACCTGTCCGTGCGCACGATGCAGAGCTATTCCAACTTCACCGTCGGCGGTGCGGTGTCGGTCAACTGCCACGGCCGCTATGTCGATCATGGGCCGATCGCCCACTCGGTGCGGGCGCTGCAACTGGTGCTGGCCGACGGCACCATCGTGGAGGCCAATCGCCGCGAGAACAGCGAGTTGCTGAGCGCGGCCATCGGCGGCTACGGCGCGATCGGCGTGATCACCGAAGTCGAGCTCGATCTCGACGACAACGCGAAGATGGAGCGGCGTATCGAGGCCGTGCCGCTGGCCGACTACCCGCAGTTCTTCGCCGACCAGGTGCTGAAGGACCACTCGAGCGTGATGCACAACGCCGACCTCGTGCCGCCGCGATTCGACGCGCCGTTGTCCATCACCTGGCGACGAACCGACAAGCCGCTGACGCGGCCGCAACGCCTGGTCCCGCGTGGCCAGACTTACCGGCTGCAGCACGAAGCGCTGTGGGCGCTGACCGAGCTGCCGCTGGCGCGCAGCCTGCGCGAGCCGGCAACCGCGCTGGTGCGGCGCGCCCGTCCGGAGGTCGCCTGGCGCAACCACGAGGCGAGCCTCGATGCGGCTTCGCTAGAGCCCGAGTCGCGTCGCCGCTCGACCTACGTGCTCGAGGAGTTCTTCGTCCCGCCGCGACACTTCGCGGCCTTCGTGCGCGAGCTGGGAAGCATCCTGCGGCGCCATCGCGTCGCCGCGGTCAATGTCTCGATCCGGCACAGCCCGGCCGATGCGCTTTCGCTGCTGCCCTGGGCGCCTGAAGAGGTGTTCTCGTTCGTGCTGTACTACAAGCAAGGCGTCGATCTGCCGGCGCAGCAGGCCGTGGGCGTGTGGACGCGCGAGCTCATTGACGCCGCGCTGCAGTACGAGGGGCGCTACTACCTGCCGTATCAGCTGCACGCCACGCGCGAGCAGTTCGAGCGCGCCTATCCGGAAGTCGCGAAGCTGCGCCAGCTCAAGTCGCGCGTCGACCCGCAGGGCCGCTTCAGCAACTCGCTTTGGCAGAAGTACCTCTGAACCCCTCGCTCGTCCTGCATCCGCTGTTCGCCGACGTGTCCGCCGCGGCGCTCGCGCAGGTCGAGCAACACCTGCAGATGCGCCGTTTCGAAGCGGGCGACATCATCCTGCGCGCCGGTGTGGAATCGGCCGAGCTGTTCGGGCTGGTCGAAGGCGCCGTGCGCGTCGAGCTGGCCGGCGGCGGCCGGCGCGTGCTGCTGGTGCCGCCGCAGTGCTTCGGCGAGCTGTCTGCGCTGACCGGTGATCCGGTCTCGGCCACCGTCGTCGCGCAGCGGGATGCGCAGGCTTGGGTACTGTCGGCGCCGGTTCTCTTCCAGGTCATGGCGCAGGAGGCCGCGTTCTTTCGCAACGTCGCGACCTTGCTGGGCATGCGCTTGCGCGAGCGCACGCGCCGCGCGCCAGCGAACCGTCCGCGCGCCGTGCTGGTGCCGATCCACGACGATGGCGACCGGCTCTTGCTGGCCGCACTGGCCCGGGGCCTGCGCCACTACGCGCCCGGCTCCGAGCACGACGACGTATCGGGCGACGACACGGCATCCGGCGCGCAGCGCATTCGCCGCTGGCGGGACGACGGGCCCGGCGATGCCTTGCTGCTGGTCGGCACCGGCTTGGCCGGCTGTGCGAGCTTGCTGGCGGAGCTCGATGCCGATGACGCGTTGCTGGTCACCGCGGACGATTTGCCCGGCCTGCCGGACACGCTCGCCGCACCCGTCATCTGGCGGCGCGGGGCGCTCACGGAGCAGACCGCCATGCAGCGCTGGTGCCATGCACTTCCGCGCGACGAGATCGAGGCTGCGGCGTCGTGCAACGACTGGTCACGGGCGCGCCAGCCGGTGCTCGACCACCTCGTGCGGCGGCTCTGCGGCCGGGAGGTGGGCGTGGCCATGAGCGTGGGCGCGGCTGCCGGCCTGGCCCATCTGGGCGTGCTCGAGGTACTCGAAGACGACGGATTGCCGATCGATTTCATCTGCGGCTCGAGCATGGGAGGCGCCGTCGCGCTCGCCTTTGCGCGATTCGGCAGCGCGCGCGCGGCGAGCGAGGTCATCCTGCGCCTGGTCGCGGACTTCGCGCGGTCCAAGGGCGTGCAATGGCTGCCGCGCGCGTCGTTCGTCGCTGCCTCGCGCATGGCGACGCTGACGCGGCAGTTGTTCGGCGACGCCACTTTCGCGCAGATGCGCCTGCCCGTTGCCGTCGTCGCGGCCGATCTCGCGATGGGCAAGCGTGTCGTGCTCGACAGCGGCGTCGTCGCGCTGGCCGCACAGGCGACGTCGGCCATTCCGGGCGTGTTCGCACCGGTGCGGATCGGCGACGCCGTGCTCGTCGACGGCGCCGTCGTTGCGCGCCTGCCGGTGGATCTGCTGGACTCGCGCGGCTGCGGATTCAAGCTCGCGGCGCTGGTCCGGCCGACCTACCCGCAGGAAGCACCCGGTGCCGCGCGCGCCGCCGATCGCCTCGAGCAGCGCCTGCATCGCCCGTTCGGCTTGCGCGCCGCGATGGGCGGCGCCTGGCGCTTGCAGGGCTGGTGGGACTCCGCCGCCCAGGCTGGGCGCGCCGATCTCTCGCTGACCGTGCCGATCCCGGTCGGCGAAGGCTTCAACTTCGCGGCCGGCGAGGCGATGATCGACTGTGGCCGGCGCACGGCCCGGGAGCGTCTGCCGCAAATCCGCCTGGCGATGCAACAGGTGCTGGCGCCCGGGGTGCCGTGACGATCGTTTGCGCGCCGCTGGGCGGCCCGAACCGGCGCGCAGCGCCGCCGAGTTGAACCCCAGGACGCTGAGGGTCTGTGCGCACGCACACATCGAAGCCAAAGGCCGCGCTGGTGGCCGCGTAAAAGCGCTACCAGAGGTGCCGCCCGTCGATCACCACGATCGGGGCACGCACTGCATCGAAACCGTCGAACAGCCGTGCATTGACGCCTATGCGGCGGGTCACGCCGTCCCTCCAGAACGGGCCACTCGCTGCCGTCGGGCGCCAGGTCACGGTAGTCGCGAGCGAAGTCGTCGCCGACTCCTCGTGTCGTGATCCAGGTGATACCGGACTGAGCGCATGGTCTGTCGTGCGCTTCTGGCCAAGAATCAGCCAAGCGCCCAGGCCGGCGTGGGACATTGGTCCTGCGGTCGACTTCCGTGCGAGCGCGCCGTGCCGCTACCGGCTCGGTGCGGAGCTCGCCGTGCCGGCCGCCTCGTCGTCGACCGCCTTCTGCACCGTGCGATAGAACGCCTCTCGCTCGTCGCTCGCGACGCGGTCGGTGGCGCCGCCGCCCCAGTCGGCGTTGGAGACGATGACGATCTTGCGCTTGGGGTCGATGAAGATGCCCTGGCCGAAGATGCCGCGCGCGGCGAAGGTGCCGTCGGCGTAGGTCCACCACAGATACCCGTAGCCGCGGCCGGGCCGGCCGATGTCGGTGCGCGAGCTCGTCGCCTCGGCGAGCCAGCCGTCGGGCACGATGCTTTGCCCGCCCACCTTCGCCCCGTTCAGGATGAAGAGGCCGAGGCGCGCATAGTCGCGCGACGCGGCCTGGATGCAGCAGCCGCTGATCTCCTTGCCGGTGCGGCTGAGGACCCAGGTCGCCTGCTGCTCCATGCCGGCCGGCACCCAGATCTTTTCCGAGAGGTAGGTCGCCAGGGGCTTCTTCGTGGCGGCGCCGAGGAGCACGCCGACGAGGTTGGTCTCGCCCGTGCTGTAAAGCCATCGCGTGCCCGCCGGCACCTCGCGCGGGAGCTTGCGCATGTAGCTCACCAGCGCATCGACGCCTTCTTCCGGCTTGTGGTTGTTGAACTTCGCCACGTCGGAGTTCGGGTCGGCGTAGTCCTCGTTCCACTTGACCCCCGAGGTCATGGTGAGGAGCTGGCGGACGCTGACGTCGTCGTAGGCCGAGCCCTTCATCTCCGGGATGTAGTCGCTGACCTTGTCGTCCATGCTCTTGATGGCGCCGTCGCGGAGCGCCGCGCCGACCAGGGTCGAGGTGACCGACTTGGCCATCGAGAAGGAAGTCCAGCGCCCATCCGCATCGAAGCCGAGGCCGTAGCGCTCGAGGCGGAGCTTTCCGTTGTGCACGATCAGCAGGGCGGCGCTTCGCTGGCCGGCCATGTAGGTGTCGACGTCGACCGGCAGCTTCAGCGTCGGCCCCGGCGGCAGCGGCATCGGCGTGCCGCCCGCGGAAACGACGTGCCACTTGGCCAGGACCGGCAGCCGGTCGAGCGCACGAAAGGCGGCGTCGCGCTGCGGCTGGCTCCAGAACAGGACGTCGCGATTCGTCGGCAGCGTGGCGAGCAGGCCGCGCGTTTCCTTGTCGAGGCTGAACCAGCCGGCGACGCCGGCGACGACGAGAACGGCGAGCAGCCTGAGCGCAATCTTTCTGGTTTTCATCACAGCCTTTCGCCACATAGAAACGAGCCGCTCACCAGCGGCCGAACAGCGCGAATTGTCCCCAGTAGGCGGCGTTGCGATACGGATGTTTGCGCGTGGCTGGAAGAAAGATCGAGAGCGGCCCCAGCTCTTCTTCGGAAAGATCGTCGAGGTCGATGTTCTTCAGCGCCTGGATCGCCAGGTTCAGGCTCTCGAGCCGGCCCCGCCTCTCCTCGAAGAGATGCAGGTAGAACCGATCCGAGAGCAGTGCCGCCGACACGTCGTCGGCTTCCCAGAAGGTGGCGATGACCGTCGATGCGCCGGCCGACAGGAAGGCGTTGGCGATGCTCGAGAACTGGATGCGCGAGCGAATCGTCACCCGGCTCGACCCGCAGGCGTTCAGGAACACCAGGCAACCGGGCTTGAGGGAGAAGCGTTCGATCGCGCGGATGGTGAGGATCCGGCCGCGGTGCAGCTCGACCCCCGACGATTCCGGCGTGTCGCTGAATATTTCGCCGTGGGTCGCGACGTGGATGACGTCGCAGGCGGCGAGGATCTGCTCGAGCGCCTGGTCCTCCCCGCCGAAGCCGTCGAGTTCCAGCACCGCCGCCTCGCCGAGCCGGCCTTTCATGCGCCGCAGCTCCCATATCGGCCCCTGCAAGCGGTTGCGCGAGTTCAGCACTACGGCGACGCTCGGGACGTGCGCCGGATCGACGGTCGGGGCAGGCGAGAAGTACGCCACGCTGGGTGCATAGCTCACCCGGAACCGTTCGCAAAGGAGGCGACCGTCGGGCATCCGCGCCAGGTGAAACGGCAGCAGCGACAGCGGACCGTCAGTGGAGACGACCAGATGCTCCGGCTCGCCGGGCGGGCCCGGCAGCACGCTTTGCAGCAGCGTGCCGAGCGCGGTCTCCCAGGGCACGCCGACCATGTCCGGCATCGACTCGCGGCGGTAGCGTGCGCCCGACTCGTCCAGGCCGACTTCGAGCGTCGGGAAGCGCAGCTTCCACTTCCTGCCATCGATGACGTCGCTTCCCAGGCCCGCGCGGCTGCCGAAATCGCGGCCGATGTAGGCGATCCTGTCGACGTTGGCGGCAGCGGGTTCGCCGTCGCTGGTCATCGGCCTGTCGGACGCTTCGAGGACCACCTCGAAGAGGCTGGGCCGGAACATCAGGTCGAGGTTGTCGAGCTTGTGCAGATCGCGATACATCAGCGACTGGGCGCTTGTCTTCCCCTTGTGGGTCATCCAGAGCTGCACGCGGTCCTCGGTCGACAGCCAGTCGAGGAAGGCCGCCTGCTCGCCGCTCTTCGCGATCGTCTCGCCCATGCCAAAGAGCAGGGGCAGGGACATGTTGCCGATCAGCTTTCCGGACTCGATCGTCAGGCGCACCTCGCCCGGCGGAGGCTTGATCCGCGCCGGCGACTTGATGTGCGCCGAAAGGTTGGGATAGGTCGGGGATCGTTGAAAGAACTTGACCGTGGCCGCCATGTGCAGCAGCTCGTCCCGCCTCGAGACGAAGACGCGGTCGACCTCGAATCCATGGTCGAGACACAGCTGGCCGAGCGACATGGCCTTGTCGAAGGTCTGCGGCAGCGTCGGCGACTGGTCGCCATCCAGGTAGCCGAGACGGGCCTGGTTGGCGGCGACCCGGTGCCAGCGCAGCCAATCGCGTCGGTCTCTGGCTTGTTCCATCGCCGCGGCGAGCAGCGATGCGGCCTCCGACATCACTGCCGGATCCAGCCGAAGGGCGGGCAGCGGCTGCGAGATGAACTGCCAGTAGCATCTCTCGACGAGAAGATAGGCCATCAGCTCAGTGCACATGTACACGAGGCGATCGCTGGCGGTGCCCCTGGCGCGTTCGAGGAGACCGCGAACCTGCACGGTCGACGCCGCGAGTCGTTGTTCGAGGTCGGCGTAGAAGTAACGGTTCAGGCAGGCGACATCGTCGCGCTGAGTGCATGCGGCGCCGTCGGTGAGCGCCATCATCTCGAAGGCGAACGGGTCCTTGACGGTCGGAAATATCTCGCCCAGCAGGGGCACGCGAGCCTCGGCGTGCACGCCGGTCAGGCTCAGCTTTCGTTGCACGAAGAACGGCGGAGGCCGCTCGGCCAGGTAGTCCTGGGTCTGGGTCTCCGCGTGGGCCAGTGCATCGAGCAGCGCGGCCTCCGGATCGACCGGGCTCACCCGCTCACCCGAGCGCCTGGTCCTTGCGCATGCGTTCGAGGTCGTCGGGCAGCGTGTACTTCGCGCCGTTGATCGTGACGGTGAACGGCTCGACCTTCTTCGCCGCCGCCTTGTCGGCCAGGTGCTCGGCGAGCCGGCCCAGGAACTTCACGACGAACTCCTTGACATAGGGCTGGGCAAAGCTGGCGACCAGAACGATGGCCGCGACAACCGAACTGCGGTCCTGCGCGATCTCCACGACAACGCCCTGGCTGCGCGCTTTCTGCGCCTCCTCGAGCGCGATATTGAAGGCGTCCCCCAATCCCTCGGCGCCACTGATGTTCATCTTGATCGAAGACATAGGATCCTTCCGCGTCAGCGTTCCCGTCCGGCAGACTCCCGGAAACTTATCGTATCCCGGCGGCCCGTTTGTGTCCGTACCTGTTGCGGCCCGCGCGCCCGTCACGCCGGCCGACGCGCTTGCGCCGGCCACGCTCGCGCCGAGGCGATGAAGATCACCGCGCCGACCAGCAGCGACGCCGCCGCCACCATGAGCGAGCGCTGGAAGGCGGTGTGCGCGTCGCCGCCGCTTTGCCGCAGCAGCGCCGCGACCATCGGCGGCCCGAGCGACTGGCCGAGCGCCCAGACCGCGGTGACCAGGCCGATGGTGCTTGCCGCCGCGTGTGGCCGGATGCGCCGCACTTCCTGCATGGTGAAGAAGGTGAGCGTGGTGAACGGCAGCCCGAGCAGCAGGCTGCCGATCGCGAAGCCCGCCTCCGTTGGCCAGGCGACGCCGATGCCGATGCCGATCGCCTGCGTCACGTAGCCCGTCGCGAGCCGAAGGCGCTGGTCCGGCACCGCCGGCAGGCGCGCGGAGAGCAGCGCGCCGCCCACCACGCCCGCGCCGAAGATGGGCCAGAACAGGTCGATGAGCGGCGAGCCAGCGATCGCGGCGCGCGCGATCACCGGCAGGAAGGTCGCGGTGACGATGTAGCCGAAGCCGGAGATGCCGTAGGCGAAGGCGAGGGTGGTGAGCTCGGCAGTGCCGTGCAGTGGCGGCGAGGTGGTTCGCGCGGCCGACGCAAGCGCAGGCGCCGCGTCGGGTGCCGCTGCCGGCGCGGCCTCGGGCAGTGGCGCGGGCGCGGCATCGGCGCGGCTCGCGGGCAGGGCTTCGCTGTCGCGCCGGAACACGTGCCACGCCGCCGCGCTCAACGCCGCCCCGAGCAAAGCGAACACCATCCACGCCGTGCTCGCGCGCCATTGCCACGAGACCATCGCGCTCGCCAGCAGGCCGCTCGCGACGATGCCCGTGCCCGGCCCGGCGAACATCACGCCGCCGAGCTGCGGCGCGCCGCGCGCCGCGAGCTGCGTCAGGCACCAGCCCGACGAGTACACGAACACGTAGGCGCTGGCCACGCCGGCGGCGAAGCGCAGCGCCGGCCAGGCGGCCGGCCATGGCAGCGCCATCGCCAGCGTCAGCAGCGCGGTCGCCGCGAGGCCGCGGCGCACGCG
>JANXWR010000509.1 GCA_025351025.1 Burkholderiales bacterium
CGCTGGCACCGGGTCGGGCCGTGGAGCGCCTACTTCAAGCACCACGGCGCGCAGGTGATCCGCCTCGACCGGGTCCTCAACGTCAACGCCGAGTTCGACGTCTTCAGCCGCTTTTACTTCGACGGCCAGCGGTTCAAGGGCCTCGCGTCGCGCCCAATCGTCGAGCTCGCCGGAACCAACTTCAAGGTGCTGTTGCGCGAGGAGTCGAACGTGCCGCCGGGCGGGGTCAGCCAGACGCTGCAACTCGTCGATTCGCCGACCGACGTCGCGCCGCACATCGCCGTGACGGCGGGTAATCCGGTGGTTCTGCTCGAGATCGTCCGCCATGCTGGTGGCGGCGACGACGTCGTCTATTTTCAGCAGATGTTCATCCCACCGGTGGCGCGCAAGCTCGTCACCCATCCGGCGGCGTGACCACGCGAAGCCGCCCTCACCTTGTCAGGAGAACGCCATGACCGACCGCTACGCCGCTTTCAAGTCGTTGAAGTTCGACCGTCCCGCCGATCGCGTGCTGCGCATCACGCTCGATCGCGCGGAGAGCATGAACTCTCTCAACTGGGAGGCGCACGGCGAGCTGACGAAGGTCTGGAACGTGGTCGACGAGGACCCCGACACCAACGTCGCGATCATTCGCGGCGCGGGGGCGGCGTTCTCCGCCGGCGGTGACTTCAGCATGATCGAGCGGATCATGGACGACTACGCCATGCAAGCCGCGGCGCTGAAGGAATTCCGCGACCTTTGCTACAACATGATCAACTGCTCGAAGCCGATCGTCTCCGCCATCCACGGCCCGGCCGTCGGCGCCGGCCTGGCGGCGGCCCTGCTGGCCGACGTCTCGATAGCGGCCAAGACGGCGCGGATCATCGACGGTCACACACGGCTCGGCCTCGCTGCCGGCGATCACGCGGCGATGATCTGGCCGCTGCTCTGCGGCATGGCGAAAGCCAAGTACTACGTGCTGACCTGCGAGCCGCTCTCGGGGGAGGAAGCCGAGCGCATCGGCGTCGTTTCGCTCTGCGTACCCGACGACGAGCTCGAGGCGAAATCGCTCAAGGTCGCCGAGCGGCTGGCGCGCGGCGCGCAGCGGCCGATTCGCTGGAGCAAGCACGCCCTCAACAACTGGCTGCGCCTGGCGGGCCCGACGTTCGACAATTCCGCGGCCCTCGAGATCCTGTCGTTCAACGGCCCGGAACTGCGCGAAGGCCTCGCCTCGTTGAAGGAAAAACGCGCGCCTCGATTCGACTACAAGGTCTGAGAACCAGACTCACGGAGCGAACGATGTTCAACGCCATCCTGCTCGACCAGTTCGAGGGAAAGACGCGAGCCCGCCTCGACGCCATCGACGAGGCGCGGCTTCCCCCGGTGACGTCACCGTCAACGTCGAGTACTCGAGTCTGAACTTCAAGGACGCCCTCGCGATCACGGGGCGAGGCGCCATCGTTAAAAGCTGGCCGCTTATTCCCGGCATCGATCTCGCCGGCGTCGTCGAGAGTAGCGCCGATGCACAGTGGCGGGCGGGTGACCGCGTCGTCGTCAACGGCTGGGGTCTCGGCGAGAGCCACTGGGACGGGCTGGCGCAGAAGGCCCGCCTCTCGTCGGCATGGCTGCTTCGCCTGCCCGAGACGATCTCGACGCGGCAGGCGATGGCCTTGGGCACCGCGGGCTACACGGCAGCGCTTTGCGTCATGGCATTGCAGAAGCATGGCGTCGCGCGGGGCGACGGCGAGGTGCTCGTCACGGGCGCTTCCGGTGGCGTCGGCTCGGTCGCGACGGCGCTCCTGGCCGGGCTCGGCTACGCGGTCACCGCATCGACCGGCCGGCCGGAGGAGAAAGCGTGTCTCGAAGGCTTGGGCGCGGCGTGCGTCATCGACCGCACCGAGCTCTCGGCTCCCGGCAAGCCGCTGCAAAAAGAACGCTGGGCCGGAGTCGTCGATGCCGTCGGCAGCCACACGCTGGCCAATGCCTGTGCGGCGACGAAGTGGAACGGTGCCGTCGCGGTCTGCGGCCTGGCGCAGGGCGCCGACTTCCCCTCAACCGTCATGCCTTTCATCCTTCGTGGGGTCACGCTCTATGGCATCAACTGCGTGTTCGTCGACAACGCCAAGCGTGCGCTGGCCTGGGAGCTGCTCGCGAAGCACGTGGTCGGACCTAAGCTCGAGGCGATGACGAACGAGATCGCACTATCGAGAGCGATCAGGGCCGCCAGTGACTTACTCAATGCAAAGTTGAAGGGTCGTACCGTGGTCGATGTAAATCAGTGACGCGTAGCCGTTGGGCGACTGATCCAGCATCCTCACTCCACCTCGGATGTCTGCAGCGGGTCGGGCGCTGCGGCCGCGCCGTTGCTCCGTTTAACGACCGATCACACCCGCTTTGCGGACCTGCCCAGTCACGGGCGGGGGGTCGGCCGCGCGGATGCTAGCTAGCTACCGTCGCGCGCGAGAGGTTGAAGTCTCGGGCCCCGACGGAAAGACGCGCAATTCAATCAAGAAGTTGCGCGAAGCGCCCCGAAGCACAGTGACGTCAATAAGCAAGTGCTTGTCGTGTAACGGCTTTTCGCAGAAGCGCTCTCCCACAACCTCGGCGAGGCAGTCGCTTGTCGGCAAGCGGTGCGGCCTTCACCAGTTGCGCCCAGAAGTGCTCAGATTCCGGAAGCACTGGTGTATCAGCTGGCGATGGGCGCCACGCCCACGGTCGATGAGCCAAGCCATGCACCCTTTCGGGAGAACTCGACCGCCAACTCCCTGACCAATTTCGCCACAACGCGAGCGGCGATAGTCGCCGGACGTTGCCTGCCAAACGCCAGCCATGTCACTTGGGCAATCGACGGCTTCACGATGCGCGACGCACTGAACGTTCCATCACTGAGCTCGGGCGCTGCGGCATGGCGCGGAAAGATCGTGCAGAGTCCAGAGTGCTTGACTGCATCGACGATGATTGCTGCCGAACCGCTCTCCAGCAGTATGTCGAGGTCGATCGACTGATTAGCAGCGAAGGTCGCAAGCAGCGTCACAAGGCTGTTGGGACGGGCGGGAAGCGCGAGCGGAACACGGGCAAGCGCGCGCAGCGGAATCGTCGCGTTCTTCGTGGCGGGATGGCCCCGCGCGCTCACCAGCAGCATTTCGGCGCTGATCAGCGGCTCAGCGTCGCGCACCTTCCCCTTGCGATAGCGGTTGAAAAGTCCGATCTCGACTCTTCCCTCAGCGAGCCATTCCTCCACTTGGCCGCTGTAGGCTTCCTCCACGCGCAGCCTCAGGCGTGGATAGTCGCGGCGCAGTCGTGCGCATAGCGCACTCACGAGCAGCCGAGAAACGGCAGGCACGAGCGCGATATCCACCGTGCCGCTCGGCACCGCGTGAACGTTGCGCGCTTCTTCGAGGAGCTGGTTCGACAAGTCGATCAGCGAGCGTGCCGAGGATTGCAGGCGCACTCCCAGTTCGGTGAGCGCAACGCCGCGTCCCGTGCGATAGAAGAGTTTCCCGCCGAGTTCCTGCTCGAGGGCCGCCACGCGCCGACTCAGCACGGATTGCGCAACGCCGAGCTCGGCAGCGGCGCGCGAGAAGCTCGCGACTTTCGCCACGAGGTGGAACGCGCTGACAGTCTTCAGGTCCATGCCATCCATGCCAAAGCAGCAAATCTGCTATCTGACATTTGATACTACAACATGCCTGGCGCGCGCTAAGCTCGATCGCT
>JANXWR010000524.1 GCA_025351025.1 Burkholderiales bacterium
CGGTCGCGAGGCGATCGAGCTCTTCGAAACGCATCTTCCGCGGGTCGCTTTTCTCGACGTGCACATGCCGGGGCTGAACGGCATCGACGCGGCCCGCTCGATCGCGCGCCGTGCCGAGATCGTCTTCGTCACCGCGCACGAGCACTACGCCGTGCAGGCCTTCGAGCACGGCGCCATCGACTACGTCGTCAAGCCTTTCGAGGAAGCGCGCCTGGCCGACTCGGTGGCGCGGTTGCAGGCGCGTCTGGCGGCGCCGCCGTCATCGCCCTTGCCAGGTTTCGACGCGGTGCTCGACAGGCTGGCCGCCGAGCTCAAGCTGCGCGGCGGTGGCGAGCGGCCGAAATACCTGCAGTGGATTCGCGCCTCGGTGGCGTCGAGCGTGCGCCTGATTCCGGTCGAGCAGATCGCCTTCCTGCGCTCCGACGAGAAATACACGCTGGTCGTCTGGGAAGGCGGCGAGGCCCTGATTCGACGGCCGATCCGCGAGCTCGCCGACGAGCTCGATCCGGACAGCTTCGCGCAGATCCATCGCTCGGTGATCGTCAACCTGCGCCAGGTGGCACAAGTCGACCGCGGCTTCAACGACACGGCCGAAGTGCGGCTCAAGGGACGCCGCGAGGCGCTGCCCGTGAGCCGCAGCTTCCTGCACGTCTTCAGGCAGATGTGACGACCGGCGGCCGGCGCCTCACTGCAGGTGCTGAGGCTCGCTGGCTTGCGCTTCGAAGGCGATCCGCGTCGACGCGTCGCGCCGGCCGGTGATCTCGACCCGCGGCAGTGTCACCACCTCGAGCGAGGCCGTGCGATGGGCGACGATCGTCACTTCGGGCAACGTCACGACCGGCCTGGCCGGCGCGGACGGTGAACATCTCCGAGCCGATCGCGGCCGTGCCACCGGCCAGAAGGCTGAAGGTCAGGACGGCGGAAAGGATGTTGTCGGACATGATGTTCTCCCTGTTCAATGACGCAGCGATCTCGATGCGTTGAGGGCACTGTAGGCGTCGCACGTGACCGTTCCTAGGGCGTTGCGACGAACCGGGGCATTGCCGCGACGAGGAGCGCGCGGCGCCGACGAACCGCATCGGCAGCGAGGGCGAATGCACGCCCGGGTCGAAATCAGACGCCTTCGGACTGCCTCGTTTCGTCGAACAGCGAGGGCCTGAAGACGGCAGATTCCTGGCGGTCGTTGATCGCCCACAGCAGCAAGGCCCGGCCCGACATCGGCTTGGCGAAGAGGAAGCCCTGCAGCTCGTCGCACTGCATGCTTTCCAGGACCTGCTGCTGGCGCTGGTTCTCGACGCCCTCGGCCACCACCTTCAGGCCGAGCGCGTGCGCCAGCTTGATGACGGCGTCGACGACGGCGCGCGCGTCGGCGCTGTGCTCGAGGTCCATGATGAAGCTGCGGTCGATCTTCAGCTCCTCGGCCGGCAGCTTGCGCAGATAGCTGAGGCTCGAGTAGCCGGTACCGAAGTCGTCGATCGACAGGTGCGTGCCGAGCTCGCCGAGTCGGCGGAAGGTCGCCTGCGTCGTCTTCGTGTCTTCCATCGCCGCCGATTCGGTGATCTCGCAGGTCAGCAGCGACGGATGGATCTTGTATTGCTCGAGGGCGCCGGTGATGCGCTCGACGATGTCGTCCTGGCGCATCTGGTGCGCCGAGAGGTTGATCGCGACACGCATGCGCAGGCCCTTGTCGCGCCACTGGCGGCTCTGCCGGCAAGCGTCCTCGATGACCCAGTTGCCGATCTGGCCGATCAGGCCGAAGCGCTCGGCGATCGGGATGAAGGTGTTGGGCAGCAGCACGCCGCGGGTCGGGTGCTTCCAGCGCAGCAGCGCCTCGACGGCCGTCACCTTGCCGCTCTTGGCGTCGATCTTCGGCTGGTAGAAGAGCTCGAATTCCTTGGCCGCGACCGCCTTGCGCAGATCGCGCAGCAAGGTGAACTGCGCTTCGGCGTCGGCATCCATGGCCGTCGAATAGAAGCAGTGGTTCGAGCCGCCGGCGCGCTTGGAGGCGTACATCGCGGCGTCGGCCCGGGCGATCAGCTTGGCGTGGCTGCAGCCGTCCGGATACATGGCGATGCCGACCGAGCACGAGATCATGAC
>JANXWR010000535.1 GCA_025351025.1 Burkholderiales bacterium
ATCCAGATGATCACGACGAGCGAGATCAAGACCAGCGTCGTCATCGACGAGAAGTACATGGAGCTCGCCGTGCGCGCGCTGCACAAGGCCTTCGATCTCGACCAGGTGCCATCAAGCGCCTGAGAGCCGGCTTCGCCGCGAGGGCGAGCCGCTAGAATGCGAGCCCTGCGGAGCTGTGACCGAGTGGCCGAAGGTGCTCCCCTGCTAAGGGAGTATGTGGGCAAAACCTGCATCGAGGGTTCGAATCCCTCCGGCTCCGCCAAGCCAGCCTCTGAGCCAAGCCCCGCAAGGGGCTTTTTTCATAGGTAAAATGGCTGAAACGCCGTCCACCGGCGTCCGCGGAAATCCAAGACAATCCGGGCGCTTTTGGTGGGTAGATGGCGGAGTTGGAGGGCTCGAAATGCCTCGCAAAGCCAGAGAAATGTCACCGCTGGAAGTGGGTCGTCTGATCAAGCCGGGACGCTGGAGCGTGGGCGGCGTCGACGGGCTGGCGCTCCAGGTCACGACGACCGGCGCACGAAGCTGGGTCCTGCGCGTGAGTGCAGCAGGGCGCCGTCACGAAATGGGCCTCGGCAGCTTTCCGTCGGTGACCATGGCCGCAGCTCGAGACAAGGCAAGACGACACCGATCGCTGGCGGACGAGGGTGCCGATCCAGTGGCCGCACGTCGAGCGCTCCGCAGCGCCGCCTCTGCGGAGCAGCTGGCGCAGAGGACGTTCTCGGAAGTCGCCGCGCAGTACATCGCCCAGCACGAGAAGTCGTGGAAGAACGCGAAGCACCAGGCTCAGTGGGCGGCAACACTTCGCACGTATGCGGAGCCGTCGATCGGCAAGCTGCTCGTCGGGGACATTCGCCCGGCGCATGTGATCGGCGTTCTCGAGCCGATCTGGTCGACCAAGACCGAGACGGCGACGCGCGTGCGCTCGCGCATCGAGCTCGTGCTGGACTATGCGGCTGCGCATGGCTATCGGGAGGGTATCAATCCCGCGCGCTGGAAGGGAAATATCGATGCTGCTCTGCCGAACGCTTCCAAGGTGGCGCCGGTGCGCCATCACGCGGCGGTCGAAGTGAAGGATGTTGTCGCGTTCATGAAGCGTCTGCGATCGCAAGACGGCATGGGTGCACGGGCGCTGGAGTTCGCAGTGCTGACAGCGGCTCGATCGGGCGAAGTTCGCGGAGCCACCTGGTCGGAGGTCGACATGAGGGCGGCGCTTTGGACGATCCCCGCGGCACGTATGAAGTCCGGACGCGAGCATCGGGTGCCTCTTTCGAAGCCGGCGATGCTGCTCCTGCGCCACCTGCCTGGCGATCGGCTGCCCGAAGAGCACGTGTTTCCAGGGATGCGGGGCCCCCTCTCCGACATGAGCTTGACGGCGGTGCTGCGACGGATGGGGGTACCTGCGACCGCGCACGGCTTTCGGAGCACTTTCCGCGATTGGGTGTCGGAGTACACCGAGCACTCGGGCGAGGTCGCCGAGATGGCGCTGTCGCATGCCATCGGCAACAGGGTCGAGGCGGCCTATCGACGCGGGGATTTGCTGGAGAAGCGGATCGCGCTCATGGCCGACTGGGCGGCTTTTCTGGCCGGCTCGCGGCGGGCCGCCAGCAACGGCGCATAGGGCTCTTGCGTCTGTATATCCAGCCGGATATAGTAGATGAAGGCGATCCGCTTTTTAGGCGACTGCTTGAAGCGTCTGCGTGAGTTACCAGAGGATGTGCGACACGACGCCGGATATCAGCTCGACAAGCTGCAGCGTGGGTTGCGCCCGACGACATCAAGCCGATGCCGACGATCGACAAGGGAGTCGAAGAGATTCGACTCCGGGATGGCTCGGGGACATTTCGGGTGATCTACACGGCGCGTCTGAAGGAGATGGTGGTCGTTCTACATGCGTTCCAGAAGTAGACCCAGGCAACGAGTAGGCGAGACGTTGAGCTGGCTAAGTGTCGATGGGCACAGCTAGAACAGGAGCATTGATGGCAACGTCGAGGGGCAAGACTGCGAAGGGATCGGGCGACACCTACACCAGTGTCTGGGATGCCCTTGCCGACACCCCCGAGCAGGCCGCGAACCTGCGCGCGCGTGCGGAGCTGATGCGCCAGATCGCAGACGTGGTCAAAGACGGCGGCTGGACTCAAGTCGATGCGGCGACTCGCTGCGGGATCACGCAGCCGCGGATCAACGATCTGCTGCGCGGGCGAGTGTCACGCTTTTCTATCGATGCGCTGGTAAACATTGCTACGGCTCTTGGACGCACCGTGCACTTCGAGCTGCAGGTGGCACAAGGCCGCCTTGCGAAAGTCACGGGGCTCAGGACGTCCCTCCAGCGCCGACCTCTGAGTCGCGCCAAAAGTTGAAACCGAATGTGACAGCCCCGCGGATGCCTGCGGATCGCTGCGGACCTCCCGGAATCTTGGCGGACGCTAACCGAGCAAATCCGATCACGTAGAAGGGGCTACCAAAACGGGGAACGCATCGGCAGGATGCGTTCATGCGCATGCCCTGGACCAAATCGAACACGGAGCAGTTCGACCTCGTCGACGAGGCCAATGCGGGGCTAGGCGAAGGCCTCGTCTCGAACGTTGCCTATCGAAGCACCGACCCGCGGACGCGCGCTGCCACGACTGCGCTGGAGCTCGATGCGCTCGCAACCGAAGGCCTCCCTCTCCTCATACGCGTCGATCGCATAGCGGAAGATCCGGACAACCCGCGAACCGAGTTCCCCGATGAGGAAGTCGCCGAACTCGCCCAGGACATCGCGGCACGCGGAATTCTCCAACCCATCGTTGTGCGCCGTGCTGCTGAAGCGGGTCACTACCGCATCCTCTTCGGCGCGAAGCGCCTGCGTGCAAGCATACGGGCGGGGCTCGAAGCGGTCCCGGTCGTCATCGGCTCCGAGGCCCATGACGTCTACGCCCAAGTCGCCGAGAACCAGAAGCGTCATGGCCTGACGCCTCTCGATCTGGCCAGGTTCATGCGGTCGCGCGCAGAGGCGGGCGCCTCCAACGCGGAGATCGCCAAGCGGATGGGCATCGACCTGACGAGCGTCGCGCACCACCTCGCACTCCTGACGCTGCCTCCCGAGCTTGACGAAGCACTTCGCAGCGGGCGTTGCACCTCACCCCGGACTCTGTACGAACTCGCCAAGCTGCAAAAGACAAAGCCTGAGCGGGTGAAGGCGATCGTCACGGGTGCAGGCGAGATCACCCGCCGTGTGGTCACTTCTCTAAAAAGAGCGCCTCGACCACCGCGCGCTGCACCACGCAAAGCGGCCGCCTCGCGCCCTCCGACCTCTCTCGTTGGCAAAGCAAACGATCTGTGTGCACGCCTCGAGTCACTCGTCGGGCGCATGACGAAGCCTGGCGCCTTGGTCACGTCGGACGAGTTGGCAGGCTTGCGGCGCCGAGTGGCTCGACTCGGCAGCGAGTAGCGGTCGGCCCGTCCCCGTCGCTCGACTCACCAAGAGGGAGTCTTCGCCGAATAACTGGCATGCGTTGAATTGCACTCTCACGACTTCCCCATGCCAGTTGCCACTCGCGAGTGCTTCACCGTTGACCTGCGCGGTCTTCGTGCCGCGCTCGCTGCGCGTGCGGCTCGTGACGGCTCGACCGAGTCCTACGTATTGCGCAGCGCCCTCGCGATGGCGCTCGGTACCGACATGGGCGTTGTCCCGATTCCGGGCCAACGATTGCACCGCTGCGCCGCCGCGTGCGTCTCACGTGAAGTTGTCTGTACGGCTGGTGCGACCTGCAGCCAATAGGCTGGACCAGAGCGCCCGCGCTGCGGGCCTGTCGCGCGGCGCCTACCTGGCGCGGTTGATCCAGGGCGCGCCACCCGTCGCGTCCTCGGCGGATCGCGCTGCGCTGTGCACCGCACTGAACAAGTCGTCCGAGGAGCTTGCCGTCATGAGCCGGGACATCAACCACCTGACGCAGCTCCTGCGTCAAGGCGCGGTGCAGGCAGCCCAGGCCTATGCGGCCCGACACGAGACGCTGGACCGCGACGTGCGCTT